>NZ_LOVM01000095.1:0-18200 GCF_001523445.1 Burkholderia sp. ABCPW 11
GATCCGGAATGGCTCGAGCGCTGGCTCGACGAGCAGATCCGTTTCGACGGCGAGTGGGAGAAGAAGGTCGTCGAGCGGATCCTGCACAACCTGTCGATCCTGTTCGAGCGCACGTTCGCGACCGCGCAGGAGCTGAACCGCTACCGTCGCGAAGTGACGGCGCGGGTCAATGGCGCGGTGGACAACCCGTAGCGGATCGACACATCCGGCTGTCGCGGTGCAGGCCGGATTCCGGCCGACATGTGAACGCCCTCTACGCCGACCGGCGCTGCCGGCCGGCGGATTATTCATTTCCGGAAATAATCGCTTCATCAGTTTCTGAAATCGGATGGTGAGCTGGAATTTCATGTGTTTAGTATTTGTTAATAAACATCGGATTCCGGATTTAATTGAATTTTTTGTGTCTGTTGCAGGCAATTTGTCTTTCGCAATCCGGAAAACAAAATGGAAAAGTCGGCAAATTGAAATTGAATCGTAGGCTTCGGGTTTCGTCTCCGTCTATACGGAGAAACCGCTGCGATGGCAGCGAATTTGGCGGAAAATCGGCTCTTTTTGCGAGAATTTATCGAACCTGTCGAGCCCTCGATTAGTTCGCATATTAATTTACAAAATCACAACCGGATAATGTTAATGTAAGCGTAGTGGTGCGATGAAAATCGATAGATAAATACAAGTGTCACGATTGAAAATAAGAATGATATGTATCCATGCTTCAATATAAAATCGTTTCCGAATCCAAATAGGAGAGACGAGTCAGGGAGACGAACGGCAACTTGCCTGTCGATGGGTGCAACTTTGAGGCGGCGGTATGGCTAATGTGAGATTGGCAAAGCGATTGAGAAGTCTGCCTTCGCTGGATTTCCTGAGAGGCTTCGAATGCGCGGCGCGCCATTTGAGCTTCACGCGTGCGGGGCAGGAATTGAACGTCACGCAATCGGCCGTGAGTCGGCAGGTCAAGGCGCTCGAAGAGCAGCTCCGGATCGAGCTTTTCCATCGGCACATTCGTTCGTTGACGCTGACCGACAAGGGGCGCGAGCTGTACGACGCGATCTCGTTCGCGTTGTCCGACCTGGAATCGGTGGTCGGCAAGCTGTCGTCGAGTGTCGGCCAGCGCGCCATCTCGTTGTCGACCACCGTCTCGTTCGCCGCGCTGTGGCTGATTCCGCGTCTCGGTTCGTTCCGCGCCAGCTATCCGGACATCGACGTGCGCGTGTCCGCAACGAGCGAAATTGAAGATCTTAAACGCAAACGTTTGCACCTGGCCGTGCGCTATGCAGGCCCGTATACGTCGACCGACGAGACGGACGTGCTGTTTCGCGAGCGTGTCGTGGCGGTGTGCAGCCCGAGCCTGATGACGGCGGCGGGCGACGCCGCGTCGATGAAGCCGGCCGACCTCGACAAGCACGTGCTGCTGCATCTCGACGACCCGCGCGGCGAATGGCCGTGGCACGGATGGAGCCATTTGCTGAAGGAACTCGGCGTGCCGCGGCTGCGGCCGGCCGGCGCGCTGCACTTCAGCCAGTACGATCAACTGGTCCAGGCCGCGGTCGACGGGCACGGCATCGCAATCGGAAGGCGGCCGCTGGTCGACGGGCTGTTGAAGCAGGGGCGGCTCGTCGAGCTGTTCCCGCACTGCACCGTTGCATCGGGCAGCTACGTACTCGTGCAGAACCCCGATGCGTGCAACGAATTCGACATCGCGGTGCTGACCAACTGGCTGCTCGAACAAGCGTGTCACCCGCTCGCGACGGAGCAGGACACCGCCGACAGCAACGTGGTGCCGATGTATCGCGTGGGATAACGCGGCGCCGCGATAGCGTCGTGCGCGGTGTCATGCGCGGCACCTGCAACCTGTGCGATGATGCGCCGCTTCGCGTTCGTCGCAGAACGCCGCCAACCGCGGCGCCCGTTTCCGGGCCACCGCCGAGTCCTGACATTCGGAGACAGCATGCCCGCACACAGCATCCAGCGCAGTACCCTGCATTACCACGATCACGGCGCCGGTTTTCCGGTGCTGCTCGGGCACAGCTATCTGTGGGACGCGACGATGTGGGCGCCGCAGCTCGACGCGCTGTCGCGCAAGTATCGCGTGATCGTGCCGGACCTGTGGGGGCATGGCGAATCGGGCGCGCTGCCGGACGGCACGCACACGCTCGACGATCTCGCCGCGCACGCGAGCGCGCTGCTCGACGCGCTGGACATCGAACAGTGCGCGATCGTCGGGCTCAGCGTCGGCGGCATGTGGGGCGCACGGCTCGCGTTGCGCGAGCCGCGGCGCGTGCGTTCGCTCGTGATCATGGACGCGTCGCTCGAGGCCGAGCCCGATGCGACGCGCATGCGCTATTTCGGGATGCTCGATGCGATCGAGGCCGCGGGCCGCATCGCGCCGCCGCTGCTCGACGCGATCGTGCCGCTGTTCTTCCGGCCGGATGTCAACCTCGACGATCCGGTGCCGACGGCGTTTCGCCATGCGCTCGCGAACCTGCCCGCCGACCGGCTGCGGCAATCGATCGCGCCGCTCGGCCGGCTGATCTTCGGCCGGCCCGACACGCTGCCGGCACTCGCCGAACTCGATGCCGCACGCACGCTGCTGATGTGCGGCGCGGGCGACATGGCGCGCCCGCCGTCGGAAACCGTGAAGATGGCGAGCGTGATCGGCTGCGCGCATGCGCTGGTGCCCGACGCCGGCCATATCTCGAACCTGGAGAATCCTGCGTTCGTCACGCGCACGCTGCTCGACTGGTTCGACGCGCAGCAACTGCCGTCGAACTGACGGTCACGCGAACGGCGACGCACGCGGGCCGCGCGGCGCCGCATCGACCCGCGTCATGCGCGCTCGCTGACCGGCGTGAACTTCCGGTCGCGCACACGCGCTTCGTCGGCACCGCCGCGCACGAGGCTCAGCGCTTCCGCGCGGCTCGCCACGCACGGCCCGGAGCCGGGCAGCGGCCGGCGCGCGGTCTCGCGCAACGCGAGCACCGACACGATGCCGATGAACGACGCGCCCATCAGGTAGTACGCGGGCATCATCAGGTCGCCGGTGCGATCGACCAACCATGCGGCGACGAGCGGCGTCGTGCCGCCGAACAGCGACACCGACACGTTGAAGCCGATCGCGAGCGCGCCGTAGCGGATGCGCGTCGGGAAGAGGGCAGGCAGCGCCGACGGCATCACGCCCGTGAACGTCGACAGCAGGATGCCGTAGATCAGCATCCCGCCGAAGATCGGCAGCATGCCGCCGGTGCGGATCAGCATCAGCGCCGGCACCGACAGCGCGAGCAGGCCCACGCAGCCGGCCATCATCACCGGCTTGCGGCCGACCTTGTCCGACAGGTGCCCGGTGTACAGCGTCATCGGCATCATCAGCACCATCACGAGCAGCACCATGAAGAGCCCGTGCGATTCGCGAACGTGCAGCGCCGCGGACAGGTAGCTCGGCAGGTACGACAGCGCCATGTAGTCGGTCACGTTGAAGATCAGCACCAGGCCGACGCATTGCAGCAGCGGCTTCCACTGTTCGACGAGCAGCGTCGCGAAGCGCTGCTTCGGCCGCGCGCGTTCGTCCGCTTCGCGTGCTTCGGCCTCCTTCCTGAATGCCGGGGTTTCCTCGAGCTTGAGCCGCACGTAGAGGCCCACGAGGCCGAGCGGGCCGGCGATGAAGAACGGCACGCGCCAGCCCCACGACAGCAGCGCGTCCTGCGACAGCGTGGCGGTCAACAGCGCGACCGTGGCGGCGCCGAGCGTATAGCCGATCAGCGTGCCGAATTCGAGGAAGCTGCCCATGAAGCCGCGGCGCTTGTCGGTGGAGAACTCGGCGATGAAGGTGGCGGCGCCGCCGTACTCGCCGCCGGTGGAGAAGCCCTGCACCAGGCGGGCGACGAGCAGCAGCACGGGCGCCATGATGCCGATGGACGCGTAGCTCGGGATCAGGCCGATCGCGAAGGTGCCGACGGCCATCATGATCATCGTGGCGGCGAGCACGCGCTGACGGCCGATGCGGTCGCCGAGCGGGCCGAAGACCATGCCGCCGAGCGGGCGCACGAGGAACGCGGCCGCGAACGTGCCGAAGGTGGCGAGCAACTGCGCGGACGGGCTGCTGGACGGGAAGAACACCTTGCCGAGCGTGACGGCGATATAGCTGTAGACGCCGAAGTCGAACCATTCCATCGCATTGCCGAACGCCATCGCGCCGACCGCGCGCTTGAGGACGGCAGGGTCGACGATCGTGATGTCGTCCAGCTTGACGGACTTGCGCGAAGGCCGGGCTTTCGCGGGGTGCGCTTGCGACGGGCTCAATGAACTCTCCTGGAATTGCCTTGGCAACCGGCCGGCGGGAATGCGGCGAGGTCGTGCGGACCGACGGACAGCGAAGGCGGATGTCTCGGGGATGCCTCGATGCCGGTGGCGTGACGCGCGCGGCGGACGACACCGGGCAGGTGTGTTGTGCGAACCAGTTTAGAGAAACGGGCGCGAGCGGCTATCGGTCATGCGCCCGGAAACCGGTGGTAAACGACACGCCCGGGGGAGCGGCGCCAATGGCGCCCCGCCGGGCGGAGGCGCGGCGTGGATGGTCATCTCGCCATTCATTTCGCCATTCGCCGGCGCGCGGATACCAGCAATGCGACGAACGCCGCTTCATCCGCCCGCAGGCCACGCGGCGTACGCCGGACCGAGAGCGCGGCGAGCGTGCCCGCCTCGAATGCGTCGAGCACGGCCGGGTGGATGTAGCAGCGCCGGCACACGGCCGGCGTGTTGCGCAGCAGGTCGGCCACCGCGCGCACGGTCTCGACGATCTGCTTGCGGGCATGCGTGACACCGCGGTGCTCCACGCGCCGCAGCAATGCGAGCGCGTGCACGCTGCCGGCCCAGGTCCGGTAGTCCTTTGCGGTGAAATCGGCGCCGCCGGCCTCGCGCAGGTAGTCGTTCACGTCGGACGACCCGACCGGATGGCGTGCGCCGTCGTCGTCCACATACTGGAACAACTCGTGACCGGGCAGCTCCGCGCAACGCCGCACGATGCGCGCGACCCGCGCGTCGTCGACCGTCACGTCGTGCTCGATCCCGCTCTTGCCGGCGAAGCGCAGCCGCACCTGGCCAGGCTGGATCTTCAGATGGCGCTTGCGCAGCGTCGTCAGCCCGTACGAGCCGTTTTCGCGCGCATATTCCGCGTTGCCGATCCGCGCGAGCGTCGTGTCGAGCAAGCGGACGATCGTCGCCACGACCTTGTCGCGCGGCATGCCCGGCAACGCCAGATCGCGCGCGACGCGCGCGCGGATGCGCGGCAGCGCCCGCGCGAACGCGGCCATCCGCGCGTACTTGTTCGCATCGCGGGTCGCGCGCCACTGCGGATGATAACGATACTGCTTGCGGCCGCGCGCGTCGCGGCCCGTTGCCTGCAGATGGCCGAGCGGGTCCATGCAAATCCAGACGTCGGTGTACGCGGGCGGAATCGCAAGCGCGTCGATGCGGGCGATTTCGTCGGGATCGCGAACCCGCGCACCGTCCGGCCCGTAATACGCAAAGCCGTGGCGAAGCCGCCGGCGCGTGTAGCCGGGGCGACGGTCGTCGACATGGCGCAGCGCCGCGATAGCGCTCGAAGCGGGCTGCTTCATGTCGCGAGGCGCCGGCCGGCGGCGACGTCGGTGCGCGGCGACCCGCGCTCACGGGCGGCGATCATGTGTGTCTCCTTTGGGTTCGCGTGATGGGCGGGAGCCTGGCATGGGGTGCGAACCGCCATTGCGGCGAGCAAGAACCGTGCGCCGTGCCGCACGGCCGATCCGGCGGGTTAGGTGTTTATACGTATGTCGATTCCGGCATCGCCTCAATCCAATATTTCATTGGAAGGTTATCGGACTTGTTCCTAGACTGATGCGGGGCTCGTATACCGCGCCGACCGGACACACCGGCCGGCACAGCCCGATCCGCGCCAGCGCCACGCAGAAACACAACAGCGCCGCGGCACACAACGACATCATCGGAGACGGACCATGACATTCATCAGGAAGCTGGCGGCCACCGCGATCGTCGCGGCGACGGCGGCGTTGGCCACCGGCGCGCACGCGCAGCAAAAGCCGATCACGCTCGGGTTCTCGCAGGTCGGCGCCGAAAGCGCATGGCGCACCGCGAACACCGTGTCGGTGAAGAGCGCGGCGAAGGACGCCGGCATCAACCTGAAGTTTTCCGACGCGCAGCAGAAGCAGGAGAACCAGATTCGCGCGATCCGCTCGTTCATCGCGCAGAAGGTCGACGTGATCGCGTTCTCGCCGGTCGTCGAATCGGGCTGGGAGCCCGTGCTGACCGAGGCGAAGGCCGCGCATATTCCGGTGATCCTGACCGACCGCGCGGTCGACGTGAAGGACCCGTCGCTGTACGTGACGATGATCGGCTCCGACTTCCTCGAGGAAGGGCGGCGCGCCGGCCACTGGATGGAAGAGCGTTACAAGAACGACGCGGGCCCGATCAACATCGTCGAGCTGCAGGGCACGGTCGGCTCCGCGCCGGCCAACGATCGCCGCGCAGGCCTGCTCGAAGTGATCAAGAACAACCCGAAATTCAAGGTGATCGCGTCGCAGAGCGGCGACTTCACGCTCGCCGGCGGCAAGCAGGTGATGGAAGCGTTCGCGAAGACCTACGGCAAGCAGATCAACGTCGTCTACGCGCACAACGACGACATGGCGCTCGGCGCGATCCAGGCGATGGAAGAGGCCGGGATCAAGCCCGGCAAGGACGTGAGCGTCGTGTCGTTCGACGCGACCAAGGGCGGCTTCCAGGCGATGATCGCGGGCAAGATCAACGTCGACGTCGAATGCAGCCCGCTGCTCGGCCCGCAACTGATGAGCGCGGTGAAGGACGTCGTCGCCGGCAAGCAGTTGCCCAAGCGCATCGTGACCAACGAGACGGTGTTCCCGATGAACGTCGCGGCACAGGTGCTGCCGACCCGGAAGTACTGACCTGTGCGCACGGGCGGCGGCCTGTCGGCCACCGTCCGGCGACGCTTCGACGGAGGATGCATGGAGAGTGCGCCGGTGGTCGAGATGATCGGCATCGACAAGTCGTTTCCGGGCGTCAGCGCGCTGCAGCGCGTGGACTTCCGGCTGTTTCCGGGCGAGATCCACGCGCTGATGGGCCAGAACGGCGCGGGCAAGTCGACGCTGATCAACGTGCTCACCGGCGTGCATGCGCACGATGCGGGCGAGATTCGCGTCGGCGGCCGGCCCGTGCGCTTTGCCGCGCCGCGCGAGGCCGAGGCGGCCGGCATTCAGACGCTGTATCAGGAAGTGAACCTGTGCGCGAACCTGTCGGTCGCCGAGAACATCTTCGCGGGCCGGCAGCCGATGCGGCGCGGCGCGATCGACTGGAACACGATCCATGCGCGCGCGCGGGCGGCGCTCGCCGAACTCGACCTGTCGCTCGACGTCACGCGCTCGCTCGACGCGTATCCGATCGCGGTGCAGCAGATGGTCGCGATCGCGCGTGCGGTGTCGGTCGACGCTCGCGTGCTGATTCTCGACGAGCCGACCTCGAGCCTCGATGACGGCGAGGTCGCGCGGCTGTTCGACGTGTTGCGCCGGCTGAAGGCGTCGGGCATCGCGATCCTGTTCGTCACGCATTTTCTCGAGCAGACCTATGCGGTGTCCGACCGGATCACCGTGATGCGCAACGGCGAGCGCGAAGGCGAGTACCTTGCGCGCGACCTGCCGGTCGACGCGCTGGTCGCGAAGATGACCGGCCGCGAGCGCATGTCCGACACGCTGCAGGCCGGCGCCGCGGCGGTCGAGCGTACCGCCGCGGCCGCCGCGCCGTTCCTGTCGATGCAGCGGGTCGGCCGGCGCGGGATGATGAGCGCGCTCGATCTCGACGTGCGCCCCGGCGAGATCGTCGGGCTGGCCGGGCTGCTCGGCTCGGGCCGCACCGAAACGGCGCAGCTGGCGTTCGCCGCGGCGCGCCCGGATACCGGCGCGATCGAGATCGACGGCGCGCGCAAGCGGCTCGCGTCGCCGCACGATGCGGTGCGCAACGGCATCGCGTATTGCCCGGAAGACCGCAAGAAGGAGGGCATCGTCGCCGCGCTGTCGATCCGCGAGAACATCGTCCTCGCGCTGCAGGCGCGGCGCGGCTGGTGGCGGCTGATCGGGCGGGCACGGCAGCGCGAGATCGCCGACACGTATATCGCCCGGCTCGGCATCAAGGCGCGCGACGCGGAGCAGCCGATCGGGCTGCTGTCGGGCGGCAACCAGCAGAAGGTGCTGCTCGCGCGCTGGCTCGCGACGGACCCGAAGCTGCTGATTCTCGACGAGCCGACGCGCGGCATCGACGTCGCCGCGAAGTTCGACATCATGGAGCGCGTGCTCGCGCTGTGCGCGCAGGGGCTCGCGATCCTGTTCATCTCGTCGGAGATCGGCGAGGTCGTGCGCGTGAGCCACCGGATCGCGGTGCTGCGCGACCGGCGCAAGGTCGCAGAGCTGACCGGCGCCGACGCATCCGAAGAGCAGGTTTACCGGTTGATCGCGGGAGGCCAGTCATGACGTGGCTACGCATGCTGTTTCGTCATTCGCTCGCGTGGCCGGTGCTGACGCTCGCGCTGCTGTTCGCACTGGACGTCGCGCATCGTCCCGGCTTCCTGTCCATCGCGCTGCTCGACGGCCATTTGTTCGGCGCGCCGATCGACATCCTGAACCGCGCGGCGCCGCTCGTGATCGTGTCGCTCGGGATGACGCTCGTGATCGCGACGCGCGGGATCGACATCTCGGTCGGCGCGATCGTCGCGATCGCCGGCGCGGCGGCCGCGACCGTGCTCGAGGCGGACCCGTCGCGGGTCGGCGCGGCGCTGGCCGCCGCGCTCGGCGTCGGGCTGCTGGCCGGTGCGTGGAACGGGCTGCTCGTCGCGTTCGTCGGGATGCAGCCGATCATCGCGACGCTGATCCTGATGGTGGCCGGGCGCGGCGTCGCGCAACTGCTGACGGGCGGCCAGATCATCCCGATCGGCGCGCCGGGCTACCTCGCGCTCGGCGGCGGCTATCTCGCGACCGTGCCGTGCGCGGTATGGATCGCGCTCGCGACGATCGGCGCGACCGCGCTGCTGGTGAACCGCACGGCGCTCGGGCTGTTCATTCGCGCGATCGGCGTGAACCCGGTCGCGACGCGGCTCGTCGGGCTGCGCTCGGGCGCGGTCGTGTTCGGCGTGTATCTGTGCTCGGGCGTGATGTCGGCGCTTGCGGGCATCCTCGCGAGCTCGAACGTGCGCAGCGCCGACGGCAACAACGCGGGGCTGCTGCTCGAACTCGACGCGATCCTCGCGGTCACGCTCGGCGGCACGTCGCTGCTCGGCGGCCGCTTCAGTCTCGCCGGCTCGGTGCTCGGCGCGCTGATCATCCAGACGCTCACCTACACGACCTATTCGATCGGCGTGCCGCCGGAGGCGACGCTCGTCGTCAAGGCGGTCGTCGTGATCGTCGTGACGCTGATCCAGTCGGACGCGGCGCGTGCGCTGCTCGTCCGGTACGCGTCGCGGCTGCTGCCTTCCGCGCGATCGCGCGCCACCACCACCGGAGCAACGCCGCGATGAACCGTTTCCTTGGCCGGCTCGCCGATCCGCGCACGCTGCCGATCGTCGTGACGATCGTGCTGTTCGTCGCGCTGTTCGGCTTCGGATCCGTGATGTACACGGGCTTTTTCTCGATGCAGGTGCTGACCGGGCTGCTCGTCGACAATGCCTTCCTGCTGATCGTCGCGATCGGGATGACGTTCGTGATCGTGTCGGGCGGCATCGACCTGTCGGTCGGCTCAGTCGTTGCGCTGACAACGATCTTCTGCGCGGTCGGCGCCGAACGGCTGCACTGGCCCGTGTGGGCGATCGTGCCGCTCGCGCTCGCGTTCGGCGCGCTGTACGGCGCGGCGATGGGCGCGCTGATCCACTATTTCCGGTTGCAGCCGTTCATCGTCACGCTCGCCGGGATGTTTCTCGCGCGCGGCGCGTGCTTCCTGATCACGACGCAGTCGATCACGATCAACGAGCCGGCGTTCCATGCGATTGCGGGCATCAGCGTGCCGGTCGGCGGCGGCACGCTGAGCGCCGGTGCACTGATCGCGCTCGCGACGCTGGCCGTCGCGATCTACGTCGCGCATTTCACGCGCTTCGGCCGCAACGTCTATGCGGTCGGCGGCAACGAACGCTCGGCGCTGCTGATGGGCTTGCCGGTCGCGCGCACGAAGATCGGCGTCTACGCGTTGAGCGGCTTCTGTTCGGCCCTCGGCGGCGTGGTGTTCACGCTGTACGTGCTGTCGGGCTACGGGCTGCAGGCGCAGGGAATGGAGCTCGACGCGATCGCCGCGACCGTGATCGGCGGTACGCTGCTGACGGGCGGCGTGGGCTACGTGATCGGCTCGGTGTTCGGGGTCGGCATCCTCGGCACGATCCAGGTGCTGATCACGTTCGACGGCACGCTGAGTTCCTGGTGGACGCGGATCGTGATCGGCGCGCTGCTGTGCGTGTTCTGCGTGCTGCAGCGGGTCATCGAGCGGCACGCGGCGCGGCGCCGCACCGGCGGCACGGGGCTCGGCGCGCAGCGGCCGACGCACGCCGCCCCCGCGCGGCCGGCGCCACCCGAAGAAGACATCGCGCTGGTATCGACGATGCGGCGCTCGTAGCGGGACGTGCGGCGGAACGATGTGCGCGGCGCCGTCAGGCCGTGCCGGCCGCGTCCGCCTCGGTGTCGAACGGCGTATCGGCGACGCGCATGCGTTTCAGCGAGCCGGCCAGTTTTTCGATCGCGTGCAGGTCCAGCGCATCGAGGTGCTCGCGCATTTCCTGCACGAACGGCGCATGGTCCGGCTCGTCCGCATACTGGCCGAGCCATTCCTCGATATCGGTCAGCCGGCCTTCGCCGGCGAGCGCGATCAGCTCGGCGAGCGCGTCGGCGGGCGGGCTGCGCATCGCGGGCGCGGCGCTGGCCGGTTCCGCTTCGTCGGCGGGATGAAACCGCCTGACGAGCCCCGACACCGGCACGAGCGCATGACCGAGGGCTGGCGCGTCGACGGCGAACGAGAACGTCGTGCCGCTTCCCGGCTGGCTCGCGACGGACAGCTCGCCGCCCATCACGGCGACGATGCGCTGCGCGATGAACAGGCCGAGCCCGGTGCCGCCGTTCACCGCCTGCACCTGCTGGTACGCGCGGAAGATGTCGGTGGTCGCAGTGATGTCGATGCCGATGCCCGTATCGGCGACCTCGAACAGCAGGCGCCATGCATCGCCTTCGCGCGACGCGTGAACCGACAGCGTGACCGTGCCGTTGCGCGTGAATTTCGATGCGTTGGACAGCAGGTTCAGCAGCACCTGTTGCAGCCGGATGCCGTCGATCAGCACCGTGCGCGGCAACGGCGTGACCGGCTGATAGACGAACCGGTTGTCCTGCTGCGAACACAGCGCGAGCGCGTAGTGGCCGATGTCGTCCAGCAGCCCCGGCAGGTCGGTGCGGTCGGGCGCGACGCCGAGCGGCTGGAGTTCGGCCTTCGTGAACGCGAGCAATTCGTCGATCAGCGCGAGCTGGTAGCGGATGCTGCGGTCGATCGACCGGATCAGCCGCGCCTGGCTGCGCGTCGCGCCTTGCAGCAGCAGCTTCGCATAGCCGTTGATCGTCGACAGCGGCGCGCGCAGATCGTGGCTGACGTAGCCGAGCGTCTCGATCTTCTGCTGCATGTGCGTTTTCGACTGCTGCAACGCATCGTTGAGCGCAACCGTGCGCCGCGCGACCTCGTCGCGCAGCCGATCCTGCTCGGTGAGCTGCCAGTGTTCGAGCCGCTTGCGTGCCTCGGTGCGCTGACGGCCCACGTGGTGAATCCACGCGGCCAGCACCAGCAGGTGCGTCGCGAGCCCGATGATCGCGATGACGGGGTTCGGATAGACGTCGGACCGGATCCACGACAGCACGGGCGGCAATGCATCGCGGCCGTCGAGCATGCGGATCAGCATGTTGAACGTCGCGAACGCGACCGCGATCAGCATCACGCGGGCCGTCGGCGTGCGCCGGATCGCGAGCATCAACGCCAGGCTGATGTTCACGATCGCGAGCACGGTGTTCAGCCACAGGCAGAACCACGCGAAGGTCGCCAGATCGCCGAACGCCGCACCGGCTATCCCCGCGCATTCGAGCGCGAGAAACACCACGTACACCGCGCGCATCGGCATCTTCGCCTTCTCGCGATGCGCGACCATCAGGATGAAGACGATGAAGCAGGCGACCGACAGATACGCGAAGATCGTTTCGCCTCGCGTCGACCACTCGCGCGCGCCGGGCGACAGGAGCATCGCGAGATAGCCGCGGTATGCCGCTTCGAACAGCGCGGTGTTGAGGGCCAGTGTGGCCAGCACGTGGAACACCCCGCTGCGCGAGAAAAAGCCGATCAGCAGCGCGCACCAGACGAGCGCGAGCAGCCCGCCGAAGAATCCGAAGTTCCACATCGACGCGTGCAACTCCTGCGCGATCCACGCGTCGCGGGTGAACGCGACCGGCGCAAGGCGCATTTCCTTGCGCGATGTGATGCGGATCAGCACGGGAAGCTGTTCGCCCGCGCGCAGCGTGACCTCGAGGGTCGGGTAGCGCGACGGCGCGTCGTGCGCGTCGCCGCGATCGGTCGGGAAGCTGCGCTCGAGCATCCATTGGCCGTGCCGGTCGACGTAGAAATCGGCCCGGTCGACGCGCGCATCGCGAATCGCCAGCACCAGCGGGCGCGTGTCGCCGTCGCGGTTGATCAGCGTCGCGCGGACCCACCAGGCCGAGCGCGAAAACGTCACGTTGAATGCAGTGCGGGCCGTGGCGGCTGCGTGACGCGACGGCTCGGCGAGCCGGGCGGCGACCTCGTCGACGGACAGCGTCGTGCCGGCGTCTTCGAAAACCGATACGGCTTCGAGTTGTGCAGGATTCGGCGTCGTTGCGGCGCTCGCCGTCGCGCACGTGACGGCCAGCGCCGCCAGAAGCAGGAGCAACGTGCAACATTCCGCCGCCCATGCCGCGCAGTGCCTACGCATCGCCGTGGCGCCCCCCCGGTGCGGCCGGCGCGTCGACCGCGTGGCGCTGGCGCCGCCAGTCGGACGGCGTGATGCCGAAGCGTTCGCGGAACGCCGTCGCGAAATTGCCGGGGGTGGAAAAGCCGATTTCCTCCGCGATGTCGCCGATCCCCATCGACGTTTCCGACAGGAAATGCATCGCGGCGCGCAGCCGCGTGTCGCGCAGGTACTCGAATACGGTCTGGCCGAGATGGTCGCGGAACGCGCGCGACAGCCGTTTTTCGTGCGTGCCGACCTGCTTCGCGAGATCCTCGAGGGCCGGCGGATGGCGCAGGTCGCGCAACAGCACGTCGCTTGCCGCGCGCACGAGCGCCGCGTCGCGGTTGTCGGGCAATTCGGGCAGGTGCGCGAATGGCTGGCTGCGTCGCACGCGCTTCAGGTGATTGCGGATTCGCGCGATGACTTCCGCCGGTTCGAACGGCTTGACGATGTAGTCGATCGCCCCCGTTTCGAGCCCCGCGATGCGATCCTCGAGATCGCCGGCGGCCGTCAGGATGATCACCGGAATGGATTGCGTCGACGGGGTGGACGCCAGCAGCCGGCTCGCGGCGAAACCGTCCATGCGCGGCATGCGGACGTCCATCAGGATCAGATCGGGCGCGATGGCCTGCGCACGATGATAGGCCTGCAGCCCGTCGAACGCGACGCTGATCCGGCACTGCGCGGTGCGCAGGATTTCGGTCAGGAGCCGCAGGTCGTTCGGGCGGTCGTCGACGATGAGAACATGGGCGCCGGCGAGATCCGGCGTGGTGCGTGGCGACGCCGAACTGGACAAGCGGGATGACATGGTTGCGAACGCGTTGGAAGGGGAGTGGCCTGTCAGGTCGGAGGCATCGCAATCTGTACGATTGTTGCAAAAAATTATATGTCGACAACAGCGTCGAAGGTGGGATTTCGTGTGGCGCGTGTGGGCTTGTCGCATGGGCATCGCAGGGGCGCGGCGGTGTGGCCCGCTTTCCCGGAAAATGAATCGGAAAAATGTGCCGAATCTATTCGTAAAATTACGGTCGTTATTTCCGGTTTAATGATTTCATGGGTGAAAATGGCCCGTCTGATGAATTGACGCTTGCGGTGTCGAAATTCGCTGGAGGCCGCGTAAATCGAATTATCCGATTCATTGTCGCTCGACTGAATTCGACGTAATGCCGGTGGGTATTCATGTTTACGGAAAAATCGGATTTCCTGCAAATATGTATGAATGTAAATGCTGTCCGCTACGGAAAAGTATTTTTCCGCTACGGAAAAGGTTTGTTTGGACAAATGTCGGCACACTAGCCCCAGCGCGGCTGGAATCGGTTCTTTGGACGCTTCCTGCTGCCATCGAAATGGCGGTCGCCGCTGCATCTTCGGGCAGCCAATATCCAATGTCACATTGAATAATGGTATTCCCGGATAATGAGAAGGTGGTTGCAAAAGAATAACGGGCACGAGGGTAATGAAGGCGTCATAATTCGCGGAATTTTTAGATATACAAGATGCGCCGTGAAATGACGAGATGGGGCTGGTTGGTGAGGCATCGGGCGAGGAAAATCGTCAGGCAAATTCGATCGATTAATTCGATGCCGGGGTCGTTCGGCGAGTGGCGGTTTTTTCCGGAAATCCGGAAAAAAACCGTTGCCGGCCGGACGGAAAGGGGTGAGTGACTTCGCGTGCGCCGCCGGGCGTCTGATCGATCCGGAGGCCGCGCGTGGTGCTCTATCGAATCAGGCGGATACGAAAAATATGAATACGACAAGCATGGCAGGTCGGGGTGTCGGGTCGATCGATCCGGTGCCGGCTGTCAGCGTCAGCGATCCGGCGGCGCATGCCGCAAACCCGGGGACAGGATGGCGCCTTTCGCCGCCTGAATGAAAGACGACGGGCCGCCCGCGATGCGGGCCGGCGTCCGTCCGTTCCGCGTCCGAGCGACGCTTTTCCGAATGAGATTCGAAGTCGCCCTTCGGCGGGTGCGACGGGGTGCGCGCGTGCGGATTCGCGACGCGTCGTGCGCCATGTCGCCGCCGGGCAGGCGATGTCGACTTCCGTGAATCGATAACCGGCTATCGCCATCGCGCATCGTGCCAACGGGCATGCGCGGCGAATCGATCGTGCACTCGCGATGGGTGTCGAGCAACGCTGTTCGTAGTTTTTATTAGTAATGCGAAGTGAGAAGCGGGGGCATCGCGAAGCAGACGAAAGCGGAGAGGGTCCGCGTTTCGCCTGACGCCGCGTTCGCCGTTGCGTCATCCAGCACATGAGAACCGAGGGAACACAAGATGAACAAGTCGTTCAAGTCGATCTGGAACGAAGCATTGGGAGCCTGGGTTGCGGCTTCGGAGCTTGACCGGGCACGCGGCAAGCGGGTGGCGTCGTCGCGGCGCACGGCGGCGCATGCCGCGAGCGCGAGCGGCTCGACGCGTGCGGGCATGCCTTCGCCGCGGCGGCTGGCCATGCTGATGGCGTCCGCATATCTCGCGTTGTTCCATGTGGGCGCACATGCGCAGTACGCACCGGATGGCGGTACCGCGTCGGGCGGCGTGACGGCGATCTCGATCGGCCTCGGTTCGACCGCCGCGCAACAGAATTCCACCGCGGTGGGCAACCTGTCGACGGCGCAGGGCTTGTCGGCCACGGCGCTCGGCCCGGGTGCGCATGCGATGGCCGACGGTTCGACGGCCGTCGGCATCAACTCGCAAGCGAACGGTGTCAACAGCGTGGCGATGGGCGTGCAGGCAATCGGCTCGGGTCCCTATGCGGTCGCGATCGGCAACCTGTCGAGCGCGACCCAAAGCGGCGCGGTCGCGATGGGCAGCGGCGCCGCGGCGACCGGCGTTTCCGCCGTCGGGTTGGGCAACAACGCGCTGGCGTCCGGCCAGTACGCGGCGGCAATGGGGCTCGGTGCCAGTGCGGCGGGCGCGCAGAGCGTCTCGCTCGGCTATGCGTCGCATGCCACGGACACGGGCTCGGTCGCACTCGGCAACCAGGCGACCAGTTCGGGCGCGGCAGGCGTGGCCGTCGGCAGCGGGGCGCTGGCGACCGGTAATTCCGGCGTCGCGATGGGCGTCAACAGCGGCGCGAAGGGCACCTCGTCGATTGCGATCGGCTGGGGCGGCACCGCGGGCGTGCCCGGCTCGGGCACGCAGTCGCTCGGCACGAGCTCGATCGCGATGGGCTCGAACACGAGTGCCGGCGCGGACAATGCGCTGGCATTCGGCCTGAACGCCAATGCGTCGGGTCTCAGTTCGATCGCGACGGGCGTGCAGGCGACCGCGACGCAGCAGTTCGCGACCGCGCTCGGCAATCTGGCGCTGGCGACCGGCGTTTCCTCCAGCGCGCTGGGGCCCGGCGCGACGGCGTCGGCGACGAATGCGACGGCGATCGGCATCAACAGCGTCGCGGCTGCCGGCTCGACCGTCGCGATCGGCGATTCCAACTCGGTCGCCGCAACCGCCGGTGCGGGTTCGATCGCAGGCGGCAACGCGTCGAAGGTGCTCGGCGGCACGGGCGCCGTCGCGCTCGGCTTCGGCCAGACCGTGAGCGGCAACGGCGCGGTCGCGATCGGCGATCCGAGCAGCGCGATCGGCACCGGCGCGGTCACGATGGGTTCGAACAACACCGCGAACGGCGACGGCGCGGTGGCGATCGGCAATACCAACAACGCGCAGGGCACGGGTTCGCTGGCGCTCGGCAATACGTCGACCGCAGCGGCGGCGGGGGCGGTCGCGTTCGGCGCATCGGCCGTGGCCAACAACGCAAACGATGTCGCGCTCGGCTCGGGATCGACGACGGCCGCGCCGAATCCGACGGCCAGCGCGGTCATCGGCGGCGTCACGTACAACTTCAACGGCATCAACCCGACCAGCGTGGTCAGCGTCGGCAAAGCGGGCAGCGAGCGCCAGATCACCAACGTCGCGGCCGGGCGCATCGATTCGTCGAGCACGGACGCGATCAACGGGTCGCAACTCGCAGCGACGAACACGGCACTCGATTCGCTGTCCACGTCGACGGCGTCGAGCATCACGTCGCTGTCGACCGGGGTTTCGTCGTTGTCGACGGGCCTCAGTTCGACCAATAGCGCGGTGACGTCGTTGTCGACTTCGACGTCGACCGGCATCAGTTCGCTGTCTACCGGTCTCAGCTCGACCAACAGCACGGTGACGTCGTTGTCGACTTCGACGTCGACCGGCATCGGTTCCCTATCGACCGGCCTGAGCTCGACCGACAGCACGGTCACGTCGCTGTCGACGTCCACGTCGACGGGCCTGTCGTCAGCCAATAGTTCGATCGCGTCGCTGTCCACGTCGACCTCGACGGGTATCGGTTCGTTGTCCACGGGGCTCAGCTCGACCGACAGCACGGTGACGTCGCTGTCGACTTCCACATCGACGGGTCTGTCGTCGGCCAATAGTTCGATCGCGTCGCTGTCCACGTCGACGTCCACGGGCATCGGTTCGCTGTCCACTGGCCTCAGTTCGACCAATAGCGCGGTGACGTCGTTGTCCACGTCGACCTCGACGGTCGTCGGTTCGCTGTCCACCGGCCTGAGCTCGACCAACAGCACGGTGACGTCGTTGTCCACGTCGACCTCGACGGGTATCAGTTCGCTGTCCACTGGCCTCAGTTCGACCAACAGCACGGTGACATCGTTGTCCACGTCGACCTCGACGGGCATCAGCTCGCTGTCCACCGGCCTGAGCGCGACGAACAGCAACCTGACGTCGCTGTCCACGTCGACATCGACCGTCGTCGGCTCGTTGTCCACCGGCCTGAGCGCGACGAACAGCAACCTGACGTCGCTGTCCACGTCGACGTCGACCGTCGTCGGCTCGCTGTCCACCGGCTTGAGCTCGACCAACAGCTCGATTACGTCGCTGTCCACGTCGACCTCGACGATCGTCGGTTCGCTCTCCACCGGCCTGAGCTCGACGAACAGCAACCTGACCTCGCTGTCGACCGCCACGTCGACCGGCATGAGCTCGCTGTCGACGGGCTTGAGCTCGATCACGAACAACAACACGAACCTGGGCAACAGCACGGCCGGCGCGATCGGCGGCGGCGCTACCTACGATCCGACCACCGGGGCGATCTCGGCGCCGTCGTACGTGACGTACAACAGCGACGGTTCGACCACGATCAACAACAACGTCGGCTCGGCGAT
>NZ_LOVM01000096.1:0-803 GCF_001523445.1 Burkholderia sp. ABCPW 11
GAGAGCGACGTGATCGAGCTGTTGGCCGTCGACAGACCGGTCGACGTCGAGGTCGAGAGCGACGTAATCGAGCTGTTAGCCGTCGACAGGCCAGTCGAAGTCGACGTGGACAGCGACGTGATGGAGCTATTGGCCGTGGACAGACCCGTCGAAGTCGAGGTCGAGAGCGACGTGATGGAGCTGTTGGCCGTCGACAGGCCAGTCGAAGTCGAGGTCGAAAGCGACGTGATGGAGCTGTTGGCCGTCGACAGACCGGTCGAAGTCGAGGTCGAGAGCGACGTGATGGAGCTGTTAGCCGTGGACAGACCCGTCGAAGTCGAGGTCGAGAGCGACGTGATGGAGCTGTTAGCCGTGGACAGACCCGTCGAAGTCGAGGTCGAGAGCGACGTGATGGAGCTGTTAGCCGTGGACAGACCCGTCGAAGTCGAGGTCGAGAGCGACGTGATGGAGCTGTTAGCCGTGGACAGACCCGTCGAAGTCGAGGTCGAGAGCGACGTGATGGAGCTGTTAGCCGTGGACAGACCCGTCGAAGTCGAGGTCGAGAGCGACGTGATGGAGCTGTTAGCCGTGGACAGACCCGTCGAAGTCGAGGTCGAGAGCGACGTGATGGAGCTGTTGGCCGTGGACAGACCCGTCGAAGTCGAGGTCGACAGCGACGTGATCGAGCTGTTGGCCGTGGACAGGCCAGTCGAGGTCGAGGTCGAGAGCGACGTGATCGAGCTGTTAGCCGTCGACAGACCGGTCGACGTCGAGGTCGAGAGCGACGTGATCGAGCTGTTGGCCGTCGACAGACCGGTCGACGT
>NZ_LOVM01000097.1:0-94597 GCF_001523445.1 Burkholderia sp. ABCPW 11
GCAGCGCCGACCATTCGGTGATCGCGTTCATCTTGATCGTCTTCGCCTGCTCGTCGGTGAGCAGCGAAGCGTCGAACTTGTCCCACGGAATGTCCTTCTCCATGTCCCAACGGACGGCTTCGAGCGACCTGTAAAGTTCCGGATAAAGCATGGTGTTCATGATGGTCCCACCCCTGTTCTGCGCAATGCGACTTCTCTAAACGTGACTGTTGCCGCGCAAGCGCGCCACGCGCTTTTTGCAGCCAAGACTGTAATTTTACGCGGGAAACCGGCCCGCCGGACGCCGATTCCTTGTCCGGCGGCCAGGCGGCCGCGTTGCCGCCATGGAGCATGCCGCCACCCCGCTCAATTCGGACGGGGCCGGACGCGCATGCCTGAGTGGGGGCCGGCGCTGGCCGGCTCGATGGCGCACCCGTCCCCTGCCCCACGCGGGTTCCCCGAAAGGTCCCGTGCGGATGCCGAATCGGCGGGCTGCTCGATATGGTATATACGGCGGCGGCCATGATAGCACGCGTGCATGACGGTTCCGAGACGCCGGCCCGGTCGCGTGCCGCCAGCCGCGGTGCGGCGATCGGTCGCGGCCCACCGTCGCGAAAACACAACCTTACAGTGCGCCTGCGCGTGTCAGACCCGCATTTCGCCGGTCGCGAGTCCGTCTTCGGGCGGCGTGCCGGCCGCCGGCGCGCTGCCGCCGTCCGCGTGCGCGATCCAGTCGGCGAGCGTCTCCCGCTGCGCCCGGCCGTCGCGGTAGCCGAGCTCGATCAGCTCGCGCGTGAACGCCTCCTCGAACAGCAGGTAGCTGGCGAACGACGCGCCGGCCGGCTGGCTGCCGCCGATCGCGCCGAGCAGCCCGCGCATCGTCGCCGGCATCTGCTTCAGGTGCTTCGCGGCAATCAGCTCGATGCGCTCGGACGGCGCGATCGCGAGCACGTCGACGTGCCGCCAGCCGCTGTCGACTTCGACCTGGTGCGGCAGGTGCTCGATCATCCGGTTGATGTGCTCGATCCGTTCGATGTCCGAGCCGATCGAGTCGAGGAACACGCTCGCGAGC
The DNA here is from genome assembly GCF_001523445.1 of Burkholderia sp. ABCPW 11. Classification (NCBI taxonomy): domain Bacteria; kingdom Pseudomonadati; phylum Pseudomonadota; class Betaproteobacteria; order Burkholderiales; family Burkholderiaceae; genus Burkholderia; species Burkholderia sp. ABCPW 11. Next base: position 1,052 of record NZ_LOVM01000097.1, read on the forward strand.
ACCTGCTGGCCGATCTGCGCGAGCGTCGGGTAGCCGCGTGCCCGGCCCGCGCCGTTCGCGGCCGGAATCTCGGGCCGCGGATCGGCCGCGCCGATGACGACGATCCGGTGCGCGCCGAAGTGGATCGCCGGCGACAGCGGCGCGATCTGTCGGATCGAGCCGTCGCCGAAGTACTCGATCTGCCCGTCGAGCACGAGCGGCACGGCCGGAAACACGAACGGAATGGCCGACGACGCGAGCAGGTGCGACGCCGACAGGTCGACGAGCCGCGCGGTGCGTTGCGCGCGCCGCCACGCCTGGATCGGCTCGGCGGCCTGGTAGAACGTGAGATGCCGGCCGCTCGAATAGCTGAGCGCGGTGATCGCGAGCGCGTGCAGCAGGCGCGCCTCGAGCATCTGCTCGATCCGGTGAAAGCTCAGCTCGCGCTGCAGCAGGTGCGCGAGCGGCGTGTTGTCGAGCAGCCCGCGCGGCGAGCGGCGAGCCGCCCAGCCGAACGTCATCGTCGCGAGCCAGCGCGCGCCGGCGGCCGCGATGCCGAGCCAGTCGGTGCGGTACACGTATTCGGCGCGCAGCGGCTCCCAGAATTCGAGCAGGCGCCGCACGCCATGGGAAAAGTCGTCCGCGTGGCTGGCGATCGACGTCGCGTTGATCGCGCCGGCCGACGAGCCGCACACGACCGCGAACGGCAGCGTGTGCCGCCGCGGATCGGCCTCGCGCGCGATCTCGGCCAGCGCCTTGAGCACGCCGACCTGGTATGCGGCGCGCGCGCCGCCTCCCATCAGAACGAGCGCGAGTCGCATGATCGCCCTGCTACCTGCGCCGCATCACGTCGAGCGCTTCGGCGGACGCGTTTCGGGCGACGAAGCGGCCGCCGCGCGGGCCGCGGCCGAACCGGACGGCTTCGCACGCTTCGCGGCGGGCTTGCGCGGCGCAGCCGCGGCCGGCTTCGCGGCCGGTTCCGGCGCGGCAGCGGCCTGCGGCGGCGCGGCGCCCGGCGCGGCAGGCTGCATGCCCGGCTGCGCCATCGCGAGGCTCGCGAGCTGGTTGAATTGCGTTTGCAGCAGATTCCACCAGCCGGCCGGGTCGAACGGCTGCTGCGCGGGGTCGCCCGCCGGCGCATCCGGCGCATCCGGGGCGGACGCTGCGGCGGCCGATGCCGCAGGGTCGGGCGCGGGCGCGGGCGCGGCCTCGCCCGCCGACGCGGTTTTCGCGGCCTGCGCGGCGGCCACGGCCGCTTCCTCGGCCGCCGACATCGAGCTTTGCGCGAACGCACCGAACGCGCGCAGCGTCGCGAGCGTCGCGCGCTGCACCTCGAGCGCCTGGATCGCCGACTGCAGCATCCCGAGATTGAGCTTGAGCCACTGCTCGACCGCACGCAGGTCGGTGATCCGCTTGTCGAGCTCCTCGACGTTCGTGAGCGGCGACATCATGTCGGACATGCTCGACAGCGACGGCGGCAGCCCGTGCGCGGCGCCCGGAAACGGCGCCATCCCGCCGAACGGCGACATCCGGATCATGTCCCACATCCGGTCCATCATGTCGGCGGGCTGGAACCCGGCAAAACCGGCGAAAGGGTTGGCGCCGGAGGCATCGGTCGTCATACGGGCATCCTGGTTGACTGGGGGAGCGAGGCGGCCGCCGTGCGTCGCGCAGCCGCGCGTGGTTCGATCATAGCGCGCACGTCAGAACGGCACGTCGCCGGGAAACGCGGGCGGGCGCCGCTCGCGCAGCGAACGGATGCCTTCCTGCACGTCGGGCCCCGAAAAACCCATGAATTCGAGCGCGAGCGACGTATCGAAGGTCGGCCCGGCGGTGCGCAGCCAGTTGTTCAGCGCGTACTTGGTCCAGCGGATCGCCGACTGCGACCCGTGCGCGAGCCGCTCGGCCACTTCGTACGCCTTCGGCAGCAGGTCGGCCGGCTCGACCGCGAGCGAGACCAGCCCGATCCGCTCGGCCTCCTCGCCGCTCACGGGCTCGCACAGCATCAGGTAGTACTTCGCCTTCGCCATCCCGCACAGCAGCGGCCACACGATCGCCGCGTGGTCGCCGGCCGCGACGCCGAGCCGCGTGTGGCCGTCGATGATGCGCGCGTCCTTCGCGGCGATCGAGATATCGGCCAGCAGCCCGGCGACGAGCCCCGCGCCGACGGCCGGGCCATGCATCGCCGACACGATCGGCTTGCTGCAGTTGATCACGTTGTAGACGAGGTCGCGCGCCTCGCGCCATACGCGGGCGCGCACGTCGAAATCGTTCGCCATGTCCTCGACGAGCGCGAGATCGCCGCCCGCCGAAAAGCCCTTGCCTTCGCCGCGGATCACCGCGACGCGCGTGTCGGGATCGCGATCGACGTCGCGCCAGATGTCGGCGAGCTCGCGATGCATGCGTGCGTTCGCGGTCGCGAGGCCGCTGCGGTTCGCGCCCTCGCCGCTCATCACGATGTCGAGCACGCCATGGTCGCGGCGCGTCACCTTCAGTGCTTCGTAACCGCCGTACGCGGCAAGATCGGCCATCTGCTGCTCCTTGTTCGACGTGCTCGAACGCTTGAATCGAGTGTAGCCAAGCCCGCGCGGTCAAACATCGGGCGAAACCCGGCGCGCGGACCGAAGGGTTTCGCCGCTGCGTGGCGTGCGCCGCGCGGCTTATGCCGCGCCGTCGGGCGGGGCGACCGACTGCTCGATCGCGCCGAAGATCGACTTGCCGGCCGCGTCGAACATCTCGATGCGCACGGTATCGCCGTAGCGCATGAATTCGGTCTGCGGCGCGCCGTGCTCGATCGTCTCGAGGCAGCGCTTCTCGGCGATGCAGCAGTAGCCGCGCTTCGCGTCCTTGTTCGATACCGTCCCGGAGCCGACGATCGAGCCGGCACGCAGGTTGCGCGTTTTCGCCGCGTGCGCGATCAGCTGGCCGAAGTGGAACACCATGTCGGTGCCGGCGTCGGGCTGGCCGACCTTCTTGCCGTTCCAGTGGACGATCATCGGGCGGTGCACGCGGCCGGCGCGCCACTCGTCGCCGAGCTCGTCGGGCGTGACGGCGACCGGCGCGAACGCGGTGGCCGGCTTGCTCTGGAAGAAGCCGAAGCCCTTCGCGAGTTCGGCCGGAATCAGGTTGCGCAGCGACACGTCGTTTGCGAGCGTGACGAGCCGCACGGCCTTCAGCGCGTCGTCGGGCGACGCGCTCATCGGCACGTCGCCGGTGATCACCGCGACTTCCGCCTCGAAATCGATGCCCCATTCCTCGGACGGGCACACGACGTCGTCGCGCGGCCCCAGGAAATCGTCGCTGCCGCCCTGGTACATCAGCGGATCGGTCCAGAACTCGGGCGGCATCTCGGCACCGCGCGCGCGGCGCACCAGCTCGACGTGGTTCACGTACGCGGAGCCGTCGGCCCACTGGAACGCGCGCGGCAGCGGCGCCATGCAGTTGGCCGGATCGAACGCGAACGCATTGCGCGCGCGGCCGTGGTTCAGCGCGTCGTACAGGTCGCGCAGTTGCGGCGCGTAGAACGCCCAGTCGTCGAGGACGCGCTGCAGCGTCGGCGCGATCGCATCGGCAATCGCCGCGGTGTGCAGGTCGCGCGACACGACGATCAGTTGGCCGTCGCGCGTGCCGTCCTTCAGCGAAGCAAGTTTCATAAGGGATTGGCCGTTTTAGTGACGATGGAGGGAATCTATTTTACGATGGTGAATCCATGCGGCGCGCCATGATGGCGCACGCCGTTTTCGCCCCGTTTCCTGTCGCATTTTCGCGCACCCGTTGCCCATGCCCGCCAGCCCGCTTCCCGACGACGATCTCGCCGACTCCGATACCGACGACGCCGCCTCCGGCGAGCACGGCGAGAAGGTCCGTTCCGGCATCCAGTCGATCGAGGTCGGCTTCCGCCTGCTCGACGTGCTGACGAGCGAGCCGCGCGCGATGATGCTGCGCGATCTCGCGCAGCGCGCGGGCATGAGCCCGGCGAAGGCGCACCGCTATCTGGTCAGCTTCTCGCGGCTCGGCGTCGTGTCGCAGGATCCCGTCTCGGGCCGCTACGAGCTGGGCGGCTTCGCGTTGCAGATGGGCCTCGCGCGGCTCGCGCGCGTCGACGGCGTGAAGCTCGCGCGGATCGCGCTGACCGAATTCCGCGACCGTCTCGACCAGACGGTCGGCATCGCGGTATGGGGCAACCAGGGGCCGACGATCGTGCACTGGATGGAATCGAGCCATCCGGCGAAGGCGTCGCTGAAGCTCGGCGACGTGATGCCGCTGCTCGGCTCCGCGACGGGGCTGCTGTTCGCCGCGTACCTGCCGCGCAGCAAGACCGCCGCGATGCTCGAGCGCGAACTCGCCGATACGCGCCGCTCGCCGCACCACGGCGGCCCGCGCACGCTCGACGAAGTCGATGCGGTGCTCGCCGACGTGCGCGCGCACCAGGCCGCGCGCGTCGAAGGGATGCTGCTGCCGACGATCCACGCGTTCTGCATGCCGGTGTTCGACGCGGTCGGCGAACTCGCGCTCGCGATCGTCGCGCTCGGCCAGGAAGGCTCGTTCGACATCGCGTGGGGCGGCGAGATCGACACCGCGCTGCGCGCCTGCGCACGGAAACTGTCTTACGAACTCGGCTATAGTCCCGACGCACGCGACGCCTGACGCATCGGTTCACGCCACGTCACGCATCGCGAACGCGCGGCGCATCCGACGGTCCGATTCCTGTGGCGCGCGCCGCGCGCCCGACGTCAAGCAAGCGCCCCGATCCCGTTCCGATGCCCATGCAGCCTGCCGACCTTCGCCCGAGTCACGCCCTGCCCCGCCGCTGGCCGCGCGTGGCCGTCGCGCTCGTCGCCGTGCTGGCGCTGCATGCGCTCGCCGGGTTCTGGCTGATGCGCAACCGCGAATCGTTCACGCCGCCGCCGCCCGCCGACATCCCCGTGCAGATCGAATTGCTGAAACCGCAGCCGATCGAGCGCCGGCCGGAGCCGCCGGAGCCGAAGCCGGTCGAACGCCCGGCCGCGCCCAAGGCCGCCGCGCCGCAGGCGGCCCCGCCGAAACCCGCGCCGTCGCAGGAGCCGGTTCTCACGTCGACGCAGACGGCCGAGCACGGCGAACCGCCGGCTGCCGCCGCATCCGCCGCGAGCGGCGCATCGGGGCCCCCGGGCGCGTCGAGCACACACGCCGCCTCGTCCGCCAGCGCCGGCGCCGCGACACCGGGCCCCGCGACGAGCGGCGTGAAGTTCGCCGTACCGCCGTCCGGCGACCTGCAGTACGACACGTTCTACAACGGCATGCAGAACATGATCGGCACGATCCACTGGCGCACCGACGGGCACACCTACGACCTGTCGGTATCGATGCCCGTGCCGTTCGTCGGCCCGTTCGCCTATCGCAGCGAAGGCCGCATCGACGCATTCGGCGTCGCGCCCGACCGTTACGTCGAGAAGCGCGGCAAGCGGCCGGAAGACATCGCGATCTTCAATCGCGAGATCCGGCAGGTCGTGTTCACGCGCACGCCGAACAATGCGCCGCTGCCCGACGGCGTGCAGGACCGCTTCAGCATGCTGATGCAGTTGTCGGGACTCGTGCGCGGCAATCCCGCCGCCTACAAACCGGGCGTCACGCAGCAATTCTTCGTGATCGACAACAACAGCGGCGAGACCTGGCCGATCACCGTGATCGGCGACGAACAGGTGCAGACACAGGCCGGCATCATCGCCGCGCGGCACTTCATGCGCTTGCCGCGCCGCGCCGGCGACACGCGCCGCATCGACATGTGGCTCGCGCCGTCGCTCGGCTGGCTGCCCGCGCGGCTCGTGCAGAGCGAGCCGAACGGTGCGCAGATCGAGCTGCTGTGGCACGGCCGCCTCGCCGCACCGAACGTGCCTGCCGATACCGCACCGCCAGGCGGCGCAACGAACGCGCCCGCCGCCGCACCGGCCGCCGATGCATCGGCCGCGCCGCCCGCGCAAACTGCACCGCCCGCGACGATGCAACCGCCTGCCTCATCGGCTGTCACACAGTGAACGCGCACGAATCGGCAATTTCGACCGACTACAGATTTCCGGAAAATGGCCGATGACACTCTTTAACAACTATTTCAGTCCACCGGCTCACAATGAGAAACGTTTGATAGACATCGGCTTCTAACCGATACACCCCACGCAAACGGGAGAACGGGGTGTGCAGCGCAAGCCCCTTGAAACCGGCAAGGCTCGCCCCACCTAGGGGACAACAAGGCCAGATGCCACTGCGAAGAGGAGTGCCGCCATGCAAATGATCTACAACAGCCCCAACTACTGCGTCGTCGAATTTGCGCCGCAGGCCGGCCATCACCTGATGAATGCCGGCGGATACGAAATCGTCGACAAGAACGCGCAGCGCGAAATCTTCATCGACGGCGAACTTGCCGAGCGATTCCGCGCGCACGTGAAGCAGCTGATCGAGGATGAACCGTCGCTCGACGAAGTCGACGAATTCCTCGGACAATTCGACAGCCTGATGATGATGCCCGTCGTGCTGCACTGACGACTCGCGGCCCGGCGCGTCGCGCGGCCGGGCCATTCGCCGCGCACCGACGCGGCGCCGCGTGCACTCCGATCCTGCCCCCGTCCGGTTCGCCGGCGGGGGCTTTCATTTGACGGGCCGTCCGGCCGGCGCGGCAAGGGTCGGCACCCCCTTGACGCACCGGCTACAATGACGGTTTTCCGTCTTCGCCGGTCTTCCGCCCATGTCTGCGACTCCTCTCGCCGCTTCCGTCCCGCTCGACGCGCCCTACACGCGCGGCGCCGCCCTGCCCGCGCTGCTGAAATCGCGCATCCTGATCCTCGACGGCGCGATGGGCACGATGATCCAGCGCTACAAGCTCGACGAGGCCGCGTATCGCGGCGAGCGCTTCAAGGATTTCCCGCGCGACATCAAGGGCAACAACGAGCTGCTGTCGCTCACGCAGCCGCAGATCATCGGCGAGATTCACGACCAGTACTTCGCGGCCGGCGCCGACATCGTCGAAACCAACACGTTCGGCGCGACGACCGTCGCGCAGGCCGACTACGGGATGGAAGAGCTCGTCGTCGAGATGAACGTCGAATCCGCGAAGCTCGCACGCGAATCGGCCGCGAAATACGCGACGCCGGACAAGCCGCGCTTCGTCGCCGGCGCGATCGGGCCGACGCCGAAGACGGCCAGCATCTCGCCGGACGTCAACGATCCGGGCGCGCGCAACGTCACGTTCGACGAACTGCGCACGTCGTACTACCAGCAGGCGAAGGCGCTGCTCGACGGCGGCGTCGACCTGTTCCTCGTCGAGACGATCTTCGACACGCTGAACGCCAAGGCCGCGCTGTTCGCGCTCGACGAGCTGTTCGAGGACACCGGCGAGCGCCTGCCGATCATGATCTCGGGTACCGTCACCGATGCGTCCGGCCGAATCCTGTCGGGCCAGACGGTAGAAGCGTTCTGGAATTCGCTGCGTCACGCGAAGCCGCTCACGTTCGGCCTGAACTGCGCGCTCGGCGCGGCGCTGATGCGCCCGTACATCGCCGAGCTCGCGAAGCTGTGCGACACCTACGTGTCGTGCTACCCGAACGCGGGCCTGCCGAACCCGATGAGCGACACCGGTTTCGACGAAACCCCCGACGTCACGTCGGGCCTGCTGAAGGAATTCGCGCAGGCCGGGCTCGTGAACCTCGCGGGCGGCTGCTGCGGCACGACGCCCGAGCACATCGCCGAGATCGCGAAGGCGCTCGCCGGCGTGAAGCCGCGCCGCTGGCCGAACCAGTACAGCGACAACGCCTGACCCGACCGCCCCACGTCCTTCATCACCAGAATCTGCACCGCCATGACCGATCACATGATGCGCCTTGCCGGCCTCGAGCCGTTCAACGTCACGCCCGGGACGCTCTTCATCAACGTCGGCGAACGCACCAACGTCACCGGCTCGAAGGCGTTCGCACGGATGATCCTCAACGGCCAGTTCGACGAGGCGCTCGCCGTCGCACGCCAGCAGGTCGAGAACGGCGCGCAGGTGATCGACGTCAACATGGACGAGGCGATGCTCGATTCGAAGGCGGCGATGGTGCGCTTCCTCAACCTGATCGCGTCGGAGCCCGACATCGCGCGCGTGCCGATCATGATCGACTCGTCGAAGTGGGACGTGATCGAAGCCGGCCTCAAGTGCGTGCAGGGCAAGGCGATCGTGAACTCGATCTCGCTGAAGGAGGGCGAGGATGCGTTCCGCCACCACGCGAACCTGATCCGCCGCTACGGCGCGGCCGCGGTCGTGATGGCATTCGACGAAACCGGCCAGGCCGACACCTACGAACGCAAGACCGAGATCTGCAAGCGCTCGTACGACTTCCTCGTCAACGAAGTCGGCTTCCCGCCGGAAGACATCATCTTCGACCCGAACATCTTCGCGGTCGCGACCGGCATCGACGAGCACAACAACTACGCGGTCGACTTCATCGAGGCGACCCGTTGGATCAAGCAGAACCTGCCGTACGCGAAGGTGAGCGGCGGCGTGTCGAACGTGTCGTTCTCGTTCCGCGGCAACGACCCGGTGCGCGAGGCGATCCACACCGTGTTCCTGTATCACGCGATCCAGGCCGGGATGGACATGGGGATCGTGAACGCGGGCCAGCTCGGCGTGTACGCGGATCTCGATCCCGAGCTGCGCGAGCGCGTCGAGGACGTGATCCTGAACCGCCGGCCGGATTCGACCGACCGCCTGCTCGAGATCGCCGACAAGTTCAAGACCGGCGCCGCGAAGAAGGAAGAAAACCTCGAATGGCGCAACCAGCCGGTCGAGAAGCGGCTCGCGCATGCGCTCGTGCACGGGATCACGAACTTCATCGTCGAGGACACCGAAGAAGCGCGCGCGAAGATCGCCGCCGCCGGCGGCCGGCCGATCAACGTGATCGAAGGGCCGCTGATGGACGGGATGAACGTCGTCGGCGACCTGTTCGGCCAGGGCAAGATGTTCCTGCCGCAGGTCGTGAAGTCGGCGCGCGTGATGAAGCAGGCGGTCGCGCACCTGATCCCGTTCATCGAGGAAGAAAAGCGCCTGCTCGCGGAAGCCGGCGGCGACGTGCGCGCGAAGGGCAAGATCGTCATCGCGACCGTGAAGGGCGACGTGCACGACATCGGCAAGAACATCGTGTCGGTCGTGCTCCAGTGCAACAACTTCGAAGTGGTCAACATGGGCGTGATGGTCCCGTGCAACGAGATCCTCGCGAAGGCGAAGGTCGAAGGCGCGGACATCATCGGGCTGTCGGGCCTCATCACGCCGAGCCTCGAGGAAATGGCGTACGTCGCGTCCGAAATGCAGCGCGACGACTACTTCCGCGTGAAGAAGATCCCGCTCCTGATCGGCGGCGCCACGACGTCGCGCGTGCACACGGCCGTGAAGATCGCGCCGCACTACGAAGGCCCGGTCGTCTACGTGCCGGATGCGTCGCGCTCGGTGTCGGTCGCGTCGAACCTGCTGTCCGACGAAGGCGCCGCGAAGTACCTCGACGAGCTGAAGTCCGACTACGAACGCATCCGCGACCAGCACGCGAATCGCAAGGCGCAGCCGATGGTCACGCTCGAGCAGGCGCGCGCGAACAAGACCAAGGTCGACTGGGCCGGCTACCAGCCGGTGAAGCCGAAGTTCATCGGCCGTCGCGTGTTCAGGAATTACGACCTGAACGAGCTCGCGAACTACATCGACTGGGGCCCGTTCTTCCAGACCTGGGACCTCGCGGGGCCGTACCCGGCGATCCTGAACGACGAAATCGTCGGCGAATCGGCCCGGCGCGTGTTTTCGGACGCGAAGTCGATGCTCGCGCGCCTGATCCAGGGCCGCTGGCTGACCGCGAACGGCGTGATCGCGCTGTTGCCGGCGAACACGGTGAACGACGACGACATCGAGATCTACAGCGACGAGTCGCGCTCGGAAGTGCTGCTCACGTGGCGCAACCTGCGCCAGCAGAGCGTGCGCCCGGTGGTCGACGGCGTGATGCGGCCGAACCGCTCGCTCGCCGATTTCATCGCGCCGAAGGAATCGGGCGTCGCCGACTACATCGGGATGTTCGCGGTGACGGCCGGCCTCGGCGTCGACGCGAAGGAAAAGCAGTTCGAAGCCGACCACGACGATTACAGCGCGATCATGCTGAAGGCGCTCGCCGACCGTTTCGCGGAAGCGTTCGCGGAAGCGATGCACGCACGCGTGCGGCGCGAGCTGTGGGGTTACGCAAGCGGCGAGACGCTCGACAACGACGCGCTGATCGCCGAGAAGTACGCGGGCATCCGCCCCGCACCCGGCTACCCGGCCTGCCCCGATCACCTCGTGAAACGCGACATGTTCGACGTGCTGCATGCGGACGAGATCGGCATGAGCGTGACGGATTCGCTGGCGATGCTGCCGGCGGCGAGCGTGTCGGGCTTCTACCTCGCGCATCCGGACAGCCGCTATTTCTCGGTCGGCAAAATCGGGCAGGATCAGCTCGAGGACTACGCGCAGCGCATGGCGCTGTCGCTCGACGACGCGCGCCGCGCGCTCGCGCCGCAGCTCTGATCGATGCAAACGGGAGGCTCGGCCTCCTTTTGATCAGACAAAAGAAAAAGCCCGCTCGAAAGCGGGCTTTTTCGTGTCTGGCGAACCTGTCGACCCGCCAAGCAAGGAAGCTCAGAAGCCCCAGTGCACGTCGGCCTCGCCGGCCTTCGCCTCGCGCAGCATCGCCAGGAACGGCGCGACGCGCTGGGCCAGGCTCGGCGGCACTTCGTGGTGCGCGTGGTCGGCTTCGTCCTCGTGGAAATGGCCGGCGTGCTCGGCACGCTCCTGCTTCGCCTGCGCAACCGCGCCTTCCAGCTTGGCGATCGCGTGGTCCAGTTCGTCGTGCGTGATCACACCGCGCTCGCCCAGCTGCTTGCCGACGAGACCCAGCACATACACGGCGAAATCCTTCAGCACGTCGAGATCCTGTGCCGCCTTGCTCTTGAACGTAATCATGACAATTCCCTTTTCATCTTGTTGTGCCTGCGCGGCGCGGTTGGGGAACGCCGCCAGACCGGCGTCCGGCCTCGCGGACGCGGGCCGCCTGAGCGGCATATTAGCACCTGTTAAAATTCTGCGATCCCTGAAACGCGCGCTTAAAAAGCGCGCCGGCGGCCCGGCGTTTCCGGCCGCCACCAACGAAGCCTTCTACCAGCATGCTGCCAGCACACAAACAGACCCTCGAAGCCCTGCTCGCGGATAGCGTCAAGCAGGTCGCACACGCGCTGAAAGGCGCCGACGCGGCATTCGTCGCCCCGGCCATCACGCTGGAGCGCCCGAAGGTCGCCGCGCACGGCGACGTCGCGTGCAACGTCGCGATGCAGCTCGCGAAGCCGCTCGGCACGAACCCGCGCCAGCTCGCCGAACAGATCGTCGCCGCCCTCACCGCGCAGCCGGCCGCGCAAGGCCTCGTCGAAGCCGCCGAGATCGCCGGCCCCGGCTTCATCAACCTGCGCCTGTCGGCCGCCGCGAAGCAGGCGGTGATCGCCGCCGTGTTCGACCAGGGCCGCGCGTTCGGCACGTCGGATCGCGAAAAAGGCAAGCAGGTGCTGCTCGAATTCGTGTCGGCCAACCCGACCGGCCCGCTGCACGTCGGCCACGGCCGCCAGGCCGCGCTCGGCGACGTGCTCGCGAACGTGATCGCGAGCCAGGGCTACGCGGTGCACCGCGAGTTCTACTACAACGACGCGGGCGTGCAGATCGGCAACCTGGCGATCTCGACGCAGGCGCGTGCCCGCGGCCTGAAGCCGGGCGATGCGGGCTGGCCGGAAGCCGCGTACAACGGCGAATACATCGCCGACATCGCGCGCGACTACCTGAACGGCGAAACGGTCGCCGCATCGGACGGCGAGCCGGTCAAGGGCGCGGGCGACGTCGAGGATCTCGACGCGATCCGCAAGTTCGCGGTCACGTACCTGCGTCGCGAGCAGGACATGGACCTGCAGGCGTTCGGCGTGAAGTTCGACCAGTACTACCTCGAATCGTCGCTGTACAGCGAAGGCCGCGTCGAGAAGACGGTCGACGCGTTGATCAAGGCCGGCATGACCTACGAGCAGGACGGCGCGCTGTGGCTGCGCACGACCGACGAAGGCGACGACAAGGATCGCGTGATGCGCAAGTCGGACGGCACGTACACGTACTTCGTGCCGGACGTCGCGTATCACGTGACGAAGTGGGAGCGCGGCTTCACGAAGGTGATCAACATCCAGGGTTCGGACCACCACGGCACGATCGCGCGCGTGCGCGCCGGCCTGCAGGGGCTGCACATCGGGATCCCGAAGGGCTATCCCGACTACGTGCTGCACAAGATGGTCACCGTGATGCGCGACGGCCAGGAAGTGAAGATCTCGAAGCGCGCGGGCAGCTACGTGACGGTGCGCGACCTGATCGAATGGTCGGGCGGCGCGGCGGCGGGCCAGGAAGCGGCGCCCGACCTGATCGACGAGGCGACCATCACGCGCGGCCGCGACGCGGTGCGTTTCTTCCTGATCTCGCGCAAGGCCGATACCGAGTTCGTGTTCGACATCGACCTCGCGCTGAAACAGAACGACGAGAACCCGGTCTATTACGTCCAGTACGCGCACGCGCGGATCTGCTCGGTGCTCAACGAACTGAAGTCGCGCTACAACGTCGACGTCGCGCAACTGCCGGGCGCCGACCTGTCGCAGCTGACCAGCGCGCAAGCAGCATCGCTGATGCAGAAGCTGGCCGAGTACCCGGACATGCTCACGCATGCGGCGAACGAGCTCGCGCCGCACGCGGTCGCGTTCTACCTGCGCGATCTCGCTGGCGAATTCCACTCGTTCTACAATGCGGAGCGCGTGCTGGTCGACGACGAAGCGCCGCGCAACGCGCGCGCCGCGCTGCTTGCTGCGACCCGGCAGGTGCTCGAGAACGGCCTGGCGGTGCTCGGCGTATCCGCGCCCGTCAAGATGTAAGGATGTCAGCGCGGCCCCGAACCGGGCCGCGAATGGCCGCGGCAGCACCCGTCGCCGGATGCCCGTCGCAGCCTTTTCACGATTCTTTTTGCAGGTGACTCAAGCAATGGCACAACCACGCCGCACTTCGAAACAATCGAAACAAGCCGGAGGAACATTTCTTGGAATCGTGCTGGGCCTGATCGTCGGCCTCGCGATCGCCGTGGTGGTGGCACTCTACATCACGCGTTCGCCGTCGCCGTTCGTGTCGAAGGTCGCGCCGCCGCCGGCCGACAACGGCGCGAGCCAGCCGCAGCAGTTCGACCCGAACCGCGCGCTGCAGGGCAAGACGCCCGGCCAGCCGGTGCCGCAGGCCGCGCAGCCCGCACCGCCGAACACCGCGCCCGGCCAGGCCGCGAACCAGACCCAGGGCGGCCTGCTGCCCGAGCCGCAGATCGTCGAAGTGCCGCCGTCGGGTAACACGAACGGCGCCACCGGCTCGAGCAACACCACCGCATCGAACACGCCGTCGTCGGGCAACGGCGTCGCCGTCGCACCGAAGCCGGCCGACACCACGCCGCCGCCGAAGAAGACGCAACAGGCGCAGCAACAGCAGCAAGGCGGCGAGGACGACCTCGCACGCTTCGCCGCGCAGAAGCAGGCGCAGCAAGCCGCCGCGCAAAAGCAGCAGCAACAGCAGCAGGCCGCGAACACGCCGAAGCCGACGTCGTCGGCCACGGCCGCGGCGGCAGCGAAGCCGCCGACCGCGAACGACGCGAACACCGGCTACTTCCTGCAGGTCGGTGCGTACAAGACGGAAGGCGATGCCGAGCAGCAGCGTGCGCGCCTCGGCTTCCAGGGTTTCGAATCGAAGGTGTCGAAGCGCGACGTCAGCGGCGTGACCTATTTCCGCGTGCGCGTCGGCCCGTTCTCGAAGTTCGAGGATATGAACTCGGCCCGTCAGCGCCTGTCCGATGCAGGTGTCGATACGGCGGTGATCCGCTTCACGAAGCAGTAAGCAGCCGGCCGCACCCACGCAGAACCCGTTACGTTTCGTAACCCGAGCAACCGATTCGACGTCCACAACATGAAAAAACTGCTTAGCACGCTCCTTCTGTCCCTCGGCCTGGCTGCCGGCCTGGCCCAGGCGACGCCCGCCGCCCCGGTGTCCGGCAAGGACTTCGAGGTGATGAAGTCGCCGCAGCCGGTGTCCGCGCCGGCCGGCAAGGTCGAGGTGATCGAGTTCTTCTGGTACGGCTGCCCGCACTGCTACGAATTCGAGCCGACGATCGAAGCCTGGGTGAAGAAACAGGGCAACAACATCGACTTCAAGCGCGTGCCGGTCGCGTTCCGTGACGATTTCCTCCCGCACTCGAAGCTGTTCTATGCGGTGTCTGCACTCGGCATCTCCGAGAAGGTCACGCCGGCGATCTTCAACGCGATCCACAAGCAGAAGAACTACCTGCTGACGCCGCAGGCGCAGGCCGACTTCCTGACCACGCAGGGCGTCGACAAGAAGAAGTTCATGGACGCGTACAACTCGTTCAGCGTGCAGGGCGAGGTGAACCAGTCGGCCAAGCTGCTGAAGGACTACGCGATCGACGGCGTGCCGACGGTCGTCGTGCAGGGCAAGTACAAGACGGGCCCCGCTTACACGAACAGCATCCCGGGTACCGCGCAGGTGCTCGACTTCCTCGTGAAGCAGGTCCAGGACAAGAAGCTCTGATCCCCGCCCGCGCGCCGGCATGACTACTCCGCTGAAGGTCTTCATCACCGGCGCGTCGAGCGGCCTCGGCCTCGCGATGGCCGAGGAATACGCCCGCCAGGGCGCCACGCTCGCGCTCGTCGCGCGACGCACCGATGCACTCGATGCGTTCGCGCGGCGTTTCCCGAAGCTGTCCGTCTCCGTCTATTCCGCCGACGTGCGCGACGCCGATGCGCTCGCAACGGCCGCCGCGTCGTTCATCGCCGCGCACGGCTGCCCCGACGTCGTGATCGCGAATGCGGGCATCAGCCAGGGCGCCGTCACCGGCCAGGGCGATCTCGCGGCGTTCCGCGACGTGATGGACATCAACTACTACGGGATGGTCGCGACGTTCGAGCCGTTCGTCGGCCCGATGACGGCCGCGCGCCACGGCACGCTGGTCGGCGTCGCGAGCGTCGCCGGCGTGCGCGGACTGCCCGGCTCCGGCGCGTACAGCGCGTCGAAATCGGCCGCGATCAAGTATCTCGAGGCATTGCGCGTCGAGCTGCGCCCGGCCGGCGTAGGCGTCGTGACGATCGCGCCCGGCTACATTCGCACGCCGATGACCGCGCACAACCCGTACCGGATGCCGTTCCTGATGGACGCCGACCGCTTCGCCGCGCGCGCCGCACGCGCGATCGCCCGGCAGCACGCATTCCGCGTGATTCCGTGGCAGATGGGTGTCGTCGCGAAGGTGCTGCACGTGCTGCCGCGCTGGCTGTACGATCGCCTGTTCGAAAAGGCGCCGCGCAAGCCGAAGGCCGGCGCGCACTGACGATCCGCCGAAGCGGCGTGCGACGTACGCCGGGCCGTCTCGCCGCACCGACGCGCCGACGCGTCGACGCGCCGGTTTGCGACACCTTCCACGGCATCTTCACCGCGTTCGCCGCATGCTTCGGCGCGCCGGCCCGCCTCTGCGCCGCCCCGCTCTCCCACCTCCCCCGCCTCTCCCGCCTCTCCCGCCTCTCCCGCCTCTCCCGCCTCTCCCGCCTCTCCCCGCCTCGCCCCGCCCGCCGCTTCCGCCGCACCTTTCGCTGCATCGACGCCCGTTCCGTCGCGAACGCAGCCTTTTTTCGGTCAATTCGCCGCGTTCCGGCGCCTTTTTTCACGCGTCGCGCGCTTTGACGGTATGCTATTCGCCAGCCGCGCCGGCCCTGCCTGCTTTCGGGCCGCGCCCGCCTCCGTCATCCAGCGAAAAACACGAGCCACGTGGGAGATCCTATGCACGTCAAGCTGTTCGCCGCGGCCGCCGTCGCCGCCGCCCTTGCCGCCCCCGGCCTCGCCGCCGCCAAGCCGCTCACCGTCTGCACGGAATCGAGCCCGGACGGCTTCGACGTCGTGCAGTACAACTCGCTCGTCACGACCAACGCGTCGGCCGACGTGATCTTCAACACGCTCGTGTCCTACGACGAAGCCGCGAAGAAGGTGGTGCCCGCGCTCGCCGACAAATGGGAAGCCAGCGCCGACGGCCTCACGTACACGTTCCACCTGCGCCCGAACGTCGCGTTCCAGACCACCGACTATTTCAAGCCGGGCCGCCCACTGAACGCGGACGACGTCGTGTTCACATTCAGCCGGATGCTCGACGATGCGAACCCGTGGCACAAGGTGGCCGGCGCGAGCGGCTTCCCGCATGCGCAGTCGATGGGCCTCGTGAAGCTCGTGAAGTCGGTCGCGAAGGTCGACGACAGCACGGTGAAGTTCGTGCTGAACGAACCGAACGCGACGTTCGTGCCGATCCTGACGATGGGCTTCGCGTCGATCTACTCGGCCGAATACGCCGACCAGTTGCTGAAGGCCGGCAAGCAGGCCGACCTGAACGCGAAGCCGGTCGGCACCGGCCCGTTCGTGCTGAAGAGCTACACGAAGGACGCGCTGATCCGCTACGACGCGAATCCGACGTACTGGGGCACGAAGCCGAAGGTCGACCGGCTGATCTACGCGATCACGCCCGACCCGTCGGTGCGCCTGCAGAAGGTGAAGGCCGGCGAATGCCAGATCGCGCTGTCGCCGAAGCCGCAGGACGTGCTCGCCGCGAAGGGCGAAAGCGCGCTGAAGGTCGTGCAGACGCCTGCGTTCATGACCGCGTTCGTCGCGCTGAACACGCAGAAGAAACCGCTCGACAACGACAAGGTGCGCGAGGCGCTGAATCTCGCGTTCGACCGCGCGACCTACCTGAAGGTCGTGTTCGACAATACCGCGACGGCCGCGAACAACCCGTATCCGCCGAACACGTGGAGCTACGCGAAGGACGTCGCGCCGTATGCGTACGATCCCGCGAAGGCGAAACAGTTGCTCGCGCAGGCCGGCTTCCCGAACGGTTTCTCGACGACCATCTGGACGCGCCCGACCGGCAGCGTGCTGAACCCGAACCCGAAGGTCGGCGCGGAACTGCTGCAGGCCGACCTCGCGAAGATCGGCGTGAAGGCCGAGGTCAAGGTGATCGAATGGGGCGAGCTGATCAAGCAGGCGAAGCTCGGCCAGCATGACATGCTGTTCATGGGCTGGGCCGGCGACAACGGCGATCCGGACAACTATCTGTCGCCGCTGTTCAGTTGCAACGCGGTGAAGTCGGGCATCAACTTCGCGCGCTTCTGCGATGCGCAGCTCGACAAGCTGATCGCCGACGGCAAGTCGACCGCCGACCAGGCCAAGCGCGCGAAGCTGTACGAAAGCGCGCAGAAGATCATCCACGACCAAGCGCTGTGGATCCCGCTCGGCTACCCGACCGCGGCCGCGCTCACGCGCACGAACGTGAGCGGCTATCGCGTGAGTCCGTTCGGGCGGCAGAACTTCACGACGGTCGCCGTGCAGTAACCGCGCGTGGCGCGCAGGCGACGGCGCGTGCGCCGCTCGCTTGCGGCCCGCGCGCCGCGCTTGCTACACTGCGCGCCTGTTCCTCCTGCCGGACGCCAGCCAAAGTGAACAATTAAGCCTTCCCGAAATGTTTTCGCCGCCCGTGCCACGCACGCCGCGCGCGAAGGTCTTCACGCATTTTTGGAGGTGCTGATGGCTGCAGCCACGCCCACCGGCGCGCTCGTCGCGCTTCATCACGTTTCCTTCCGCTTCGACGACGGCGTCACGCTGTTCGATTCGCTCGACCTTTCCATCGACCGCACGCCGACCGGCATCGTCGGCCGCAACGGCGTCGGCAAGAGCCTGCTCGCGCAACTGATCGCGGGCCACCGCGCGCCGAGCGCGGGTGCCGTCGAGCGGCATACGCAGGTCGCCTACGTCGCGCAGCAGCACGACCACGACGACACGGCGGCCGCCCCGCGCACCGTCGCGCAGATCGCCGCGCTCGATGCGCCGCTCGGTGCGCTCGCGCGTCTCGCCAACGGCCACGCGGCGCCGCACGACTTCGACCTGATCGGCGATCGCTGGGATCTCGCGGCGCGGCTGCGCACCGCGCTCGACGCGGCCGGCCTGCACGACGTCCACGCCGACACGCCCGCGCATACGCTGAGCGGCGGCCAGCTCGCGCGCGTCGCGCTGATCGGCGCGCTGCTGTCGGACGCGGGCCTGCTCGTGCTCGACGAACCGACCAACCATCTCGACGCACCGGGACGCGCGTGGCTGCGCGCGGCGCTCGACGGCTGGCGCGGCGGGGTCGTCGTCGTGAGCCACGACCGCGCGCTGCTCGCCGGCGTGCAACGCATCGTCGAGCTGACGCCGCACGGCGCGCGCTCGTACAGCGGCAACTACGTGCTCTACCGCGCGCAGCGCGATGCGGAACAGGAAGCCGCGCAAGCGGCGCTCGACCATGCGTGCACCGAGCGCGATCGCGTGCGGCGCAGGCTCGAACAGGAACACGACACGATCCAGCGTCACGCGGCCGCGTCGCTGCGCGGCGCGAAGACGGCCAACCTGTCGTCGATGGCGAAACAGCGCCGCAAGGGTGCGGCGCGCAGCATCATGGGACAGGTCCGGCGCCAACAGGACGATTTCAAGGCAACGCTCGACGAACGCGTGCAGCAGGCGGCCGCGCGGGTCGACGCCGCCGCGCCCGTGCTGGTGTCGCTGCCGGGCACGGAGGTCAGCGCGCGCCGCCAGCTGTTCACGCTCGAACGCGCGCAACTGCCGTGGCGCGTCGCGGGCGACGCCGGCGAGATCACGTGGTCGGCGAGCGGCGCGGTGCGCATCGCGCTGACTGGCCCGAACGGCTGCGGCAAGTCGACGTTGCTGAGGATGCTCGCGGGCGAGCTCGCGCCGCGCGCCGGCACCTGCACGACGCACGTGAGCGCCGCGTATCTCGACCAGCGGCTCGCGCTGCTGGACCTGGAGCGCTCGATCGTCGAACAGTTGAGCCTGCTCGATACGCCGCTTGCCGAAGGCGACCTGCGCAGCCGCCTCGCGCTGCTGCAACTCGACGCGACGCGGGCGACGCAACCGGCGCGGCAACTGAGCGGCGGCGAACGGCTGAAGGCCGCGCTCGCATGCGCGTTGTGGCGCGGCACGCCCGCGCAACTGCTGCTGCTCGACGAGCCGACCAATCACCTCGATCTCGAATCGGTGCGCGCGATCGAAGCGGCGCTGGCCGGCTTCCCGGGTGCGATCGTGGTCGCGTCGCACGACGCCGCGTTTCTCGCGGCGCTCGAACCGACGCACACGATGCAGTGGCAGCGTGACGGATGGCGCTACGAACCCGTCGCGTAAGGAGAACGAAGCAGTCTCAGCCGGCGGTGCGGAACCGCAGCACCCCGTCGTCGCCCTGTTCGCGCACGAGTTCGCCCGCGAGCCACAGCAGGTTCAGGTGCGCGAGCGCCTCGCCGAGCGCGAACGTCATCTGGTGGATGTCGAGCTCGCGGCGGCGGAACATGATCGGCACGATGTCGGCCGCGCTCCGCGGCTGCTCCGCGCATGCGACGCGCACTTCGGCCAGGCGCGCATCGTGGTGTTCGCGCAGTTGCGCGATGCGCGTGCGCACGCCGCGAAACGGCTTGCCGTGCGACGGCAGCACGAGCGTGTCGGGCGCCATCGTCTCGTAGCGGCCGAGCGACTCGAGATACAACGCGAGCGGGTTCGCTTCCGGCTCGAGATCGAACACCGACACGTTCGTCGAGATGCGCGGCAGCACCATATCGCCGGAAATCAGCACGCCGTCCGCTTCGCTGTGGAGCGCGCAATGTTCAGGCGAATGGCCGAAGCCGGTGACGACGCGCCACGTACGCGCGCCGATCGCGACCGCGTCGCCTTCGCGCAGGCGCCGGTAGCGCGGCGGCACGGCCGGCACGAGATCCGAGTAATAGCTGCGGCGGTTGCGCAGCTTGTCGAGCGCGGCCGGATCGGTCAGCCCGTGGCGCGCGAAGTGATCGGCGGCGGCCGCGCCGCCCGCGTTCGAGCCGTTACCGGCCGCCATCAGGCAGCCGAACAGGTATTCGCCGAGCGTCATCCACAGCCGCACGTTCCAGCGGCCCTTGTCGCCGCCTTCGCACAGCCAGTTCGCGAGGCCGAAGTGATCGGGGTGGCAGTGCGTGACGAGTACGCGCAGCACCGGCAGGCCGTCGAGATGCGTGTCGAAGATCTGCTCCCAGTGCGTCCGGATCGCGTCCGACGCGATCCCGCAATCGACGATCGTCCAGCCGGCCTGCCCGTCGATCTCGTCGCGCAGCAGCCACAGATTGATGTGATCGAGCGAGAACGGCAGCGGCATGCGCAGCCAGCGCACGCCCGGTGCGACCTCGAACGTGTCGCCCGGGGCGGGCAGCGTATCGGCGAAGGGGTAGTCGAGTTGGTGTTCCAGGGCGTTCATCGGTGGGGCGTCTCGTCGTTATCGGTGCGAATGCGTGCCGGCGGGAGGGCGCGGCGGGCGGTGCGTCGATTCTATCGCCGTCGCGCGAAACAGGTGCCCGACGAGCGCCGGCCCGCCGGAAAAAAGTTCGTGTCAGAATCGGTTCCGTACCCGTATCTTTACGCGAAGATGCATCGAACGGCGCCCAACGGCGATCAACACGCCGATTGACGGCCATTCGCGCGTCACCGCGAAAGTCATTGAAACGCCGACTTGGGCGCTAAAATGGCGAGTGCTTACAGCCCCTTGAACGAGCCTGCACGCGATGAATCACTTCCCCAAACTGCTGTCGTCGCAGATCGGTTTCGACGTCGCGCAGACGATGCTCGAATACTTCGATCGCCATTACCGGATCTTCCGCGAAGCGGCGGTCGATGCGAAGACGCTGTTCGAGCGCGGCGACTGGCACGGACTGCAGCGGCTCGCGCGCGAGCGGATCACGTCGTACGACGATCGCGTGAAGGAATGCGTCGAGGTGCTGGAAGACGAGTACGACGCGGAGAACATCGACGACGAAGTGTGGCAGCAGATCAAGCTGCACTACATCGGGCTGCTCACGTCGCACCGCCAGCCCGAGTGCGCGGAAACCTTCTTCAATTCGGTGTGCTGCAAGATCCTGCACCGCTCGTATTTCAACAACGATTTCATCTTCGTGCGCCCGGCGATTTCGACCGAGTACCTGGAGAACGACGAGCCGGCCGCGAAGCCGACCTACCGCGCGTACTACCCGGGCACCGACGGGCTCGCGGTCACGCTCGAGCGCATCGTCACGAACTTCCAGCTCGAGCCGGCGTTCGAGGATCTCACGCGCGACATCGGCTGCGTGATGCAGGCGATCGACGACGAATTCGGCCACTTCGACGAAGCGCCGAATTTCCAGATCCACGTGCTGTCGTCGCTGTTCTTCCGCAACAAGAGCGCGTACATCGTCGGCCGCATCATCAACGCCGACCGCGTGCTGCCGTTCGCCGTGCCGATCCGTCACGTGCGCCCGGGCCTGCTCGCGCTCGACACCGTGCTGCTGCGCCGCGACCTGCTGCAGATCATCTTCAGCTTCTCGCATTCGTACTTCCTCGTCGACATGGGCGTGCCGTCCGCGTACGTGGATTTCCTCTGCACGATCATGCCGGGCAAGCCGAAGGCCGAGATCTACACGTCTGTCGGGCTGCAGAAGCAGGGCAAGAACCTGTTCTACCGCGACCTGCTGCATCACCTGTCGCATTCGAGCGACCGCTTCATCGTCGCGCCCGGGATCAAGGGCCTCGTGATGCTCGTGTTCACGCTGCCGTCGTTCCCGTACGTGTTCAAGATCATCAAGGATCACTTCCCGCCGCCGAAGGACACGACGCGCGCGCAGATCATGGAGAAGTACCAGCTCGTGAAGCGCCACGACCGCCTCGGGCGGATGGCCGACACGCTCGAGTATTCGAGCGTCGCGCTGCCGCTCGCGCGGCTCGATCACGCGCTCGTGCGCGAACTCGAGAAGGAAGTGCCGTCGCTGCTCGAATACGAGGACGACAAGCTCGTGATCAAGCACCTGTACATCGAGCGCCGGATGACGCCGCTCAACCTGTACCTGCAGAACGGCACCGACGCGGACGTCGAGCATGGCGTGAAGGAATACGGCAACGCGGTGAAGGAGCTGATGAAGGCCAACATCTTTCCGGGCGACATGCTGTACAAGAACTTCGGCGTCACGCGCCACGGCCGCGTCGTGTTCTACGACTACGACGAGATCGAGTACCTGACCGACTGCAACGTGCGGCGCGTGCCGCCGCCGCGCAACGAGGAAGACGAGCTGTCCGGCGAACCGTGGTATACCGTCGGCCCGCACGACATCTTTCCGGAGACCTACGGGCCGTTCCTGCTCGGCGACCCGCGCGTGCGCGGCGTCTTCATGAAGCATCACGCGGACTTTTTCGATCCCGCGCTGTGGCAGGCGAGCAAGGACAAGCTGATGCAGGGCGAGTTGCCCGATTTTTATCCGTACGACGCGGCGCTGCGCTTTTGCGTGCGCTACCCCGCGCGCTTCGGCGCGACGGACAGGAACGACGGCGAAGGCGACGCGCAGCGCGCCGCCTGACGCCGGCAACACCGCAATCATTATCGACCCGATTTCCGCCAACGGAATCCACACCGATGACTACCCAAGACAATCCGCTTTCACATCTGTTCGACAACAACGATGCCTGGGTCAAGCGCCAGCTCGCCGACGATCCCGATTTCTTCGCACGGCTCGCCGACCAGCAGGCGCCGGAATATCTGTGGATCGGCTGCTCGGATTCGCGCGTGCCGGCCAACCAGATCATCGGCCTGCCGCCGGGCGAAGTGTTCGTCCACCGCAACATCGCGAACGTCGTCGTGCACAGCGACCTGAACTGCCTGTCGGTGATCCAGTTCGCGGTCGACATCCTGCGCGTGAAGCACATCATGGTCGTCGGCCACTACGGCTGCTCGGGCGTGAACGCGGCGCTGCACAACCGCCGTGTCGGCCTCGCGGACAACTGGCTGCACCACGTGCAGGACGTGCGCGAGCGCCATGCGGCGCTGCTCGACGAATGGCCGGTCGGCGAAGCGCGGTACCGCCGCCTGATCGAGCTGAATTCGATCGAACAGGTCGTCAACGTGTGCCGCACGACGATCGTCAACGACGCATGGGCGCGGGGCCAGTCGCTGACCGTGCACGGGCTCGTGTACGGCGTGCACGACGGCCGGATGCGCAACCTCGGGATGTCCGTGTCGAACTTCGATGCGCTCGACGAAACCTACCGGCGCTGCGTGGCGGCGCTGACCGCACGCGGCCAGCATGCGCCCGACAACGACATGGTCGCAGCGGACGCCGCGCAGCTCGACGGCGTCGCGCAGGCAGTCGCCGCCACGCTCAAGCCGTGCGACGACGCGCAGTAACGCGCAATGACGGGCCGGCCGTCTGGCGGCGGCTACCGCGCGGGCGCGGCACGCGTCGAACGGATCTGACACCGGCGCTGCCACGGCGGCGCCAACCCAAGGAGCGACGGGCATGAAAACCGTATTGATCGTCGGTGCATCGCGCGGCCTCGGCCGCGAATTCGTCCGGCAATACCGGCGCGACGGCTGGAACGTGATCGCCACCGCGCGCGACGCGGCGTCGCTCGACGCGTTGCGCGCGCTCGGCGCGCAGCCGCATGCGCTCGACATCGCGCAGCCCGAGCAGATCGCGGCGCTCGGCTGGAAGCTCGACGGCGAGCGGCTCGATGCGGCCGTGCTCGTGTCGGGCGTGTACGGGCCGCGCACCGAAGGCGTCGAGACGATCACCGCCGAGGATTTCGACGCGGTGATGCATACGAACGTGCGCGGGCCGATGCAGTTGCTGCCGATCCTGCTGCCGCTCGTCGAGGACGCGCGCGGCGTGCTGGCCGTCGTGTCGAGCCGGATGGGCAGCATCGCGGAGGCGACCGGCACGACGGGCTGGCTGTACCGCGCGAGCAAGGCCGCGCTGAACGACGCGCTGCGCATCGCGTCGCTGCAGACGCGCCATGCCGCGTGCATTTCGCTGCATCCCGGCTGGGTGCGCACCGACATGGGCGGTGCGCAAGCCGCGATCGACCCGGAAACGAGCGTGACCGGCATGCGTCGCGTCATCGCCGAATCCGCTTCGGACCTGTCTCAGGCGAACGGCCGGTTCTTCCAGTACGACGGCATCGAGCTCAGTTGGTGAGCGGCGCCGGCAACCGGGCGTTGTCAACCGAGCGTTGTTAATTCACATTCCGCATGATTTTGAACCGACCTGATGCATGCCCGTGCGGCGGCGCGTCGCCCGCGCACGCCGGCAAAGCGCCGGCGCCCCGCTATGCGGCCTGCTGCGGCCGCTTCATCGATGGCGGCGAAGCCGCCCCGACCGCTCTCGAATTGATGCGTTCGCGGTACAGCGCGTACGTGCTGGGGGCGACCGCTTATCTGCGCGCGACATGGGCCGCGCGCACCTGCCCGCCCGATCTCGACACCGACCCGGACGCACCGGACGCGCCGCGCTGGCTGGGCCTCGCGGTCAAACGCCACGTGCCGCTCGACGACCGGCATGCGGAGGTCGAATTCGTGGCCCGTTACAAGGTCGGCGGACGCGCGTACCGGCTCCACGAGACGAGCCGCTTCGAGCGCGACGAGCAGGGATTCTGGCGCTATGTCGACGGCGAAGTAAGTGAACGCTGACAAATAGTTGCCCTGTCAGACGCCGGGTAATTCCCGCATTGCACAACCCGATTTTGTCGGGCTACGATGGCCTCGAATTGGTCATGTTGCATGGCAGGGCTTACGGATGGCGTTCAGCAAGGTATTGGTGGGATGGATGGCGGCCTGTGCGCTGTCGGCCGCTCAGGCCGGTACGCTGCCGAGCGCCAATACGGGTGCAGGCGCCAGCGGGTCGCTCGCCCACGCGGAGCACTTCGACTACGCCGACTCGAACCTGCCGCAGGTCGCTGCCGACCTCAACGAACAGATCCTCCGCATTCCGGCCGACGCGTCGGGCGCCGTCACGCTCGAGGCGACGCTTTTCAAGCCGAACGGCCCCGGCCCGTTCCCGCTCGTCGTCTTCAACCACGGTAAAAATACCGGCGATCTCCATCTGCAGCCGCGCAGCCGGCCGCTCGCGTTCGCGCGCGAATTCGTGCGCCGCGGCTATGCGGTGATCGCGCCGAATCGCCAGGGCTTCGCCGGTTCGGACGGCACGTACCGGCAGGAAGGCTGCAACGTCGGCAAGAATGGCCTCGCGCAGGCCGCCGACGTCGATGCGACGGTGCGCTACATGTCGCGCCAGCCGTACGTCGATGCGTCGCGCATCGTCGTCGCCGGCACGTCGCACGGCGGCCTCGTGTCGATCGCATACGGCACCGAAGCCGCGGCGGGCGTGCGCGGCATCATCAACTTCTCCGGCGGGCTGCGCCAGGACCTGTGCGATGGCTGGCAGCGCAACCTCGTCGACGCGTTCGACCAGTACGGCGCGCATACCGCCGTGCGGTCGCTGTGGCTGTACGGCGACAACGATTCGGTGTGGACGCCCGCGCTCGTCGCGCAAATGCACGACGCATACGTGTCGCACGGCACGCAGGCCCAGTTCATCGATTTCGGCCGCTACAAGGACGACGCGCACCGGCTGATCGTCGATCGCGACGGCGTGCCCGTGTGGTGGCCGGCCGTGCACGCGTTCCTCGCCGAACTGAACCTGCCGACCGCGGTGCGCTATGCCGTCGCGGATCCGCACGAACCGAAGGCCACCGGCTATGCGTCGATCGATGCGGTCAACGCGGTGCCCTACGTCGACGAAGCGGGCCGCGAAGGCTATCGCCGCTTCCTGAACCAGCATCCGAGCCGCGCGTTCGCGGTGTCGTCGGAAGGCGCGTGGTCATGGGCCGAAGGCGGCGACGATCCGATGGCGCTGGCGCTCGACAACTGCGCGAAGCAAGGGGCAGGCGCGTGCCGGCTGTATGCGGTCAACGACCGCGTCGTGTGGAGCGACAACGCGACGCAGACGGCCGACAACGGCGACGATCACACCCGCGACGTCGATACGCGCGCACTGGCTTCGCGCTGACGCGCGGCTGCCGTCCTCCCTTCGCGCTCCGCCCATCAAGGTCGTCGCGGCGCGCCACTACCGGCTCGTCAAATCGAGCACACACTGCGTCACGCTCGTTTTTACGAGCGATCGACGTGAATTCGCCCTTGCGCCGCCCCGTCGATCAGGCAAATCCGCGAAACGAGATCGCCCCTTGACGCCTCCCACGCGTCCCACGCCGCACCATCATCGTTCCCCTTATTTCACCGCTACGCCGCCCCCCGCCCTGCGATTTTTTTCCGTCGGGGGGTGTCACTCGAACGTCGTCATCTGCGCGCATTTCGCCCGATCCGCCGCGTTCCGTCCCGAGCCCCGCCGAACTGCGCCGAACTCCCGCCCCGCAAGGCTTTGCGGCGTTTGTAACCGCTAGTGCAACGTCCGGCGGAACACGCTAATCTCTGCGCGTTTCGTGTTCCGCCGCGCGGCATCCCGTCGATGCCGCGCGGCCGTTTTACCCCCGGAGTCGCCTTGAGTACGCCAGCCACCGACGACTGGGTCGCGCGCAGCCTGCGCGCGGTCTGGCATCCCTGCACCCAGATGAAGCATCACGAGCGCCTGCCGCTCGTCCCCGTCGCGCGCGGCGCGGGCGTGTGGCTGTACGACCGCGACGGCCGCCGCTACTTCGACGCGATCAGCTCGTGGTGGGTCAACCTGTTCGGCCATGCGAACCCGGACATCAACGCGGCGCTGAAGGACCAGCTCGACACGCTCGAACACGCGATGCTCGCCGGCTGCACGCACGAACCGGCGATCGAACTCGCCGAACGGCTGCATGCGCTCACCGCGCGCACGCTCGGCCATGCGTTCTTCGCGTCGGACGGCGCGTCGGCCGTCGAGATCGCGCTGAAGATGAGCTTCCACGCGTGGCGCAACCGCGGCCGCGCGAACAAGCAGGAATTCGTCTGCGTCGCGAACAGCTATCACGGCGAGACGATCGGCGCGCTCGGCGTGACCGACGTCGCGCTGTTCAAGGATGCGTACGATCCGCTGATCCGCCACGCGCACGTCGTCGCGTCGCCCGATGCGCGCGGCGCGCTGCCAGGCGAGACGGCCGCCGACGTCGCGGGCCGCGCGCTCGCGGACGTGCGGCGGCTGTTCGTCGAACGCGGCGACCGGATCGCCGCGCTGATCGTCGAGCCGCTCGTGCAGTGCGCGGCCGGCATGGCGATGCACGATCCGTCGTACGTGCGCGGGCTGCGCGCGCTGTGCGACGAATTCGGCGTGCACCTGATCGCCGACGAGATCGCGGTCGGCTGCGGCCGCACGGGCACCTTCTTCGCGTGCGAGCAGGCCGGCGTCTGGCCCGATTTCATGTGCCTGTCGAAAGGCATCAGCGGCGGCTACCTGCCGCTGTCGCTCGTGCTCACGCGCGACGACGTGTTCGCGGCGTTCTACGACGACGACACGACGCGCGGCTTCCTGCACTCGCATTCGTACACGGGCAACCCGCTCGCGTGCCGCGCGGCCGTCGCAACGCTCGATCTGTTCGCACGCGACGACGTGCTCGCGAGCAACGCCCGCAAATCGGCGACGCTGCGCGCGGCGCTCGCGCCGCTCGACGCGCATCCGCACGTGCGCCACCTGCGCGAGCGCGGCACGCTGTTCGCGTTCGACGTCGCGCTCGACGGCGATGCGGCACACAGCTTCTCGCGACGCTTCTTCGAACAGGCGCTCGCGCGCGAACTGCTGCTGCGCCCGATCGGCACGACCGTGTACCTGATGCCGCCGTACGTGATGAGCGACGACGACATCGCGTGGCTCGCGCAACACACGCGCGACACGCTCGACGCCACGCTGGAGGACCTTGGCCGATGAGCCTGCTCGACACCCTGCAACGCGGCCTCGCCGATCTCGACGCCCAAGGGCTGCGCCGCGTGCGCCGCATCGCCGATACCGCGTGCGACGCGCGCATGACCGTGAACGGCCGCGAGATCGTCGGCTTCGCGAGCAACGACTACCTCGGCCTCGCCGCGCATCCGGCGCTCGTCGCCGCGTTCGCGCAAGGCGCGCAGCGCTACGGCTCCGGCAGCGGCGGCTCGCACCTGCTCGGCGGGCATTCGCGCGCGCATGCCCGGCTCGAGGACGAACTCGCGGGTTTCGCGGGCGGCTTCTCCGATGCGCCGCGCGCGCTGTACTTCAGCACCGGCTACATGGCGAATCTCGCCGCGATGACGGCGCTCGCCGGCAAGGGCGCGACGATCTTTTCCGACGCACTGAACCACGCATCGCTGATCGACGGCATGCGGCTGTCGCGCGCGAACGTGCAGGTCTATCCGCACGCCGATACGGCCGCGCTCGCCGCGCTGCTCGATGCGTCGGACGCCGAAACGAAGCTGATCGTCAGCGATACCGTGTTCAGCATGGACGGCGACGTCGCGCCGCTCGCCGAACTCGTCGCGCTGGCCGAACGCCACCGCGCGTGGCTCGTCGTCGACGACGCGCACGGCTTCGGCGTGCTCGGCCCGCAGGGTCGCGGCGCGCTCGCGGCCGCCGCGCTGCGTTCGCCGCATCTCGTGTACGTCGGCACGCTCGGCAAGGCGGCCGGCGTCGCCGGCGCGTTCGTGATCGCGCATGAAACCGTGATCGAATGGCTGATCCAGCGCGCACGCAGCTACATCTTCACGACCGCCGCGCCGCCGGCCGTCGCGCATGCGGTCTCGGCGAGCCTGAAGCTGATCGCGGGCGACGAAGGCGACGCGCGCCGCGCGCACCTCGCCGCGCTGATCGAACGCGCGCGCGCCCTGCTGCGCAACACGCGCTGGCAGCCGGTCGATTCGCACACGGCCGTGCAGCCGCTCGTGATCGGCAGCAACGACGCGACGCTCGCCGCGATGCGCGCGCTCGACGCGCACGGCCTGTGGGTGCCTGCGATCCGGCCGCCGACGGTGCCGGCCGGCACGTCGCGGCTGCGCGTGTCGCTGTCGGCCGCGCATTCGTTCGACGATCTCGCGCGGCTCGAAGCCGCGTTGATCGAAGCCAGCGAGGCAGCCGCATGACCGCCGCCCCGCTTTCCGTCTTCGTCACCGGCACCGACACCGAAATCGGCAAGACCTTCGTGTCCGCCGCGATGCTGCACGGCTTCGCGCGGCACGGCCTGCGCGCGGCCGCGCTGAAGCCGGTCGCGGCCGGCGCGTACGAACGCGACGGCGTGTGGCGCAACGAGGATGCCGATCAGCTCGACGCCGCCGCGAACGTCGCGCTGCCGCCCGAGCTGCGCACGCCGTTTCTGCTGAAGGCGCCCGCCGCGCCGCACATCGTCGCCGCGCAAGAAGGCGTGACGCTCGACCTCGACACGATCGTCGCGTGCCATCGCGAAGCGCTGACGCGCGCGGACGTCGTCGTCGTCGAAGGCGTCGGCGGCTTTCGCGTGCCGCTGAACGACACGCAGGACACCGCCGATCTCGCGGTCGCGCTCGGCCTGCCCGTCGTGCTCGTCGTCGGCGTGCGGCTCGGCTGCATCAGCCATGCGCTGCTGACGGCCGACGCGATTCGCGCACGCGGCCTCACGCTCGCGGGCTGGGTCGCGAACCACGTCGACCCGGCCATGTCGTTCGCCGACGAGAACGTCGCGACGATCCGCGACTGGCTAGCACGCGAGCACCGCGCGCCGCTCGTCGGCCGCATCGCGCACATGACGCCGGCCGCCCCCGAATCCGCCGCGGCGATGCTCGACATCGCCGCGCTCGTCGAGTCGCTGCGCGCCGCGCGGCATTGACCCGACCGATCCCCCCATCCCGCCCAGGACAGGAAAACGAAATGACCCAAGCCCAGACCGCCGCCATGCAACCCGACTCGATTCCCGTCGCTGCACCGGCCCCGCAACGCTGGCGCGTCGCCGACGTCGTCGCGCTGTTCGAGTTGCCGTTCAACGACCTGATGTTCCGCGCGCAGCAGGTGCATCGCGAGCACTTCGACGCGAATGCGGTGCAGTTGTCGACGCTGCTGTCGATCAAGACGGGCGGCTGCGAGGAAGATTGCGGCTACTGCTCGCAGTCGTCGCATCACGATACGGGCCTGAAGGCCGAGAAGCTGATGGACGTCGACGCGGTGCTCGACGCCGCGCGCGCGGCGAAGGCAAACGGCGCGAGCCGCTTCTGCATGGGCGCCGCATGGCGCAACCCGAAGGAGCGCCACATGCCGGCGCTGACCGAAATGGTGCGCGGCGTGAAGGAACTCGGCCTCGAAACCTGCATGACGCTCGGCATGCTCGAGGACGAGCAGGCGCAGCAGCTCGCCGACGCGGGCCTCGACTACTACAACCACAACCTCGACACGTCGCCGGAGTTCTACGGTCAGGTGATCTCGACGCGCACCTACCAGGATCGTCTCGACACGCTCGATCGCGTGCGCGACGCGGGCATCAACGTGTGCTGCGGCGGCATCATCGGGATGGGCGAATCGCGCCGCGAGCGCGCGGGCCTGATCTCGCAGCTCGCGAACCTGAACCCGTATCCGGAATCGGTGCCGATCAACAACCTCGTCGCGATCGAAGGCACGCCGCTCGAAGGCACCGCGCCGCTCGATCCGTTCGAGTTCGTGCGCACGATCGCGGTCGCGCGCATCACGATGCCGAAGGCGGTCGTGCGCCTGTCGGCCGGCCGCGAGCAGCTCGACGACGCGATGCAGGCGATGTGCTTCCTCGCCGGTGCGAACTCGATGTTCTACGGCGACCAGCTGCTGACGACGAGCAACCCGCAGACGCAGCGCGATCGCGCGCTGTTCGAGCGCCTCGGGATTCGCGCGAGCCAGGCCGATGCGCTGGCGGAAAACGCGTAAGCGGCAGTTTCATTGCTGCGACGAAAGCCGGGACGTGTCCCGGCTTTTTTTGTCAACGAACGTCACGGGCTGTGTGCATCGCCATCGCGTCCGCACTAATATTTCCCCCGTTCGCCGTAGCGATCGCGCGCGGGGCGACACACGGCCCGTCGGGCCGACATCCAATCACACTCGGGGGAAACAGGAATGAACAAAATCGCCGTCGCCGTGCTCGGCTTCGTCGCGGCTACCGCGCACGCCGCAGAACCGAAATGTTCAACGCAGACGCTGAACGGACACACCAGCGAGCTGTGCGTGACGAGCGTACCGTTCCAGCACGACTACTACACGCTGAAGGTCGATCGCGCACTGATCTTCACGTTGCCGGACGATTACGTCGAAGACGTCGCGCTGACGCACACGATTCCACAGGACGCGGCGATCGAGTTCCCGCTGTCGCGGCAAGGCACGCCGACGGTGAAGATCTCGGGCGGCTGCGCGCCGGTCAGCGAGACGCGCGACGGCACGGCGCTCGAGGTCGGCCGCCGCTGTTCGTTCAAATGGGGAAGCGTCGACATTCTGAAGGATCTGACGATCCGCTACGACTGACGAGCACGCACGCGTGTTGTCAACGCGGCACGCGCGCCACGTCGTCGAGCGCTGCGCGCGCCCTCGCGACGAGCCGCTCGTCGACCGGTGCCAGCACCTCGCCGCGCGGCCGCACGCCCGAGCCGAAGTGCACCGCGCGCACGCCCGTCGTACGGACGAAATCGCCGACCGCATCGACGGTCAGCCCCGAGCCGGCCAGCACCGTGCACGTCGAGCCTTCCGCGTGCCGCACCATCCGCGCGATCGTCGCGGCCGCATCGAGCACCGACGGATGACCGCCCGACGTCAGCACCGACGTGACGGCCGGCACGCGCAGCAGCGCGTCGAATGCGGCGTTCAGGTCGCGCGCGACGTCGAATGCGCGGTGGAACGTCAGGTCGCGGCCGTCCGCGGCGGCCGCGATGCGCGCGAGCGCGTCGAGATCGATGTCGCCGCGCGCATCGAGCGCGCCGAACACGATGCCGTTCGCGCCGGCAGCGACAGCTGCGCGTACGTCGCGCTCGATCACGCGCAGATCGTCGGCGTCGTAGACGAACGAACGGCTGTGCGGCCGCACGATCACGTTCACCGGAATCGGCACGGCGGCCACGACGGCTTCGATCAGGCCGACGCTCGGCGT
Source organism: Burkholderia sp. ABCPW 11 (assembly GCF_001523445.1). NCBI lineage: Bacteria > Pseudomonadati > Pseudomonadota > Betaproteobacteria > Burkholderiales > Burkholderiaceae > Burkholderia > Burkholderia sp. ABCPW 11. The sequence continues at coordinate 33,078 of NZ_LOVM01000097.1, forward strand.
CAGCCCGCCTTCGCCGATCGCGGTCACGAGTTCGAGCCGGTCGGCACCCGCGCGGGCGGCGGTCTTCGCATCGCCGACGGTCGTGGCGATCACTTCGAGGAGCACGGAAGAAGCAGCGGTTCGGATCATCGGCGGCTCGCGTATCGTCAGGACAATGCGCGCATCGTAGCGGAGCGGCGCGACCCGCGCCAGCGGGCAGGCCGCCGCCCGCGTCAGCCGCGCCGCACGAGCCAGGCGCCAGCCAGGCCGGACAACGCCGTCACCGCGAAACCGGGCATGAACCGGAACATCCGCACGCTGACGTGCAGCCCCTGCTGCCGCATCACGTCGACGAACTCAGGCGACATCAGCATCGCCACCCAACCGATCATCCCGAGCGCGGTGGTCGCGGTCGCGACGAGCAACGCGATGCCCACGCCGCGCGCACGCGGCCGAAATGCGCCGGCGAACGCGCCCACGGCAAGGAGCACGGCCGACACCGCGAACAGCACGGCGCCGAATACGATCATGAAGCCCGGATGGCCGATCCTGATGAACGCCATCGTCTGCGCGCAGAGCACGCACATGCCAGCGATCGCGAACAGTGCGATCGCCAGTGCGTTACGCAGAACCTTCATGCGAGCGCCTGCCGGAAATACGCGGTCGCCGGGCGCCGGAACAGCAGGTAGACGAACAGCGCGAACAGCAGCACGCCGGGAATCATCGCGACGAACATCGTCGACGGCATGTTGACGAGCGAGAACGCGAAGCCGAACCCGGACGTCGCCAAGTACGCGTTGCGCGACCACTCGCGGCCCTTGAGGATCGCGACGCCGATCGCGACGTTCGCCGCTTCGACGATCACGCTGACGCCGAGCGTCGCCCAGACGGGCAGCAGATAGTGCGACATCAGCGCCTGCGCAGCCGGCGCGCGGATCGAGAACGGCGTATAGATGCACGCGATCGCATTGGTCACGATCAGGATCCACGCGAGGATCGTCAGCGAAATCGGTCTTTTCATTTGTTTTCCTGTTGTTATCCGCCGTCATGGTGCCCCCGGGACGGCGCGATCGCGGCCACGGCGGCCGCGATCGCGCCATTGTCGAGGAAGCACGCGTCGAGCGCAACGATGGTGCGGCGCCGGCGCGTCCGGATCGTGACAATCGCCGCATGCGCGGCGCACGGCGCTAACCGGCCGGCGCTTCCTCGTCGCTCCAGTCGATATCGCCGCACAGCACGCGCTGCGCATCGCCGACGCGCACGGCCACCGACAGCGTCACGCACGGCTGCGCCTCGTTGATCGACAGGTACGGCCGCGTGACCTGCACGCGCCCCGGTTCGGCGATCGCCGAGCGGAAATACGGCCGGCGCAGCCAGTTCGCGCCCTGCGCGTCCGCCAGCGGCGAAAAGCGCGCCTCGGCCAGCGCGCGATCGGCGCGCAGCACGACGTTGCGGCCCGACTGCCGGCCCTGCGCGTCGAGCAGGAAACAGCGCGCGGCCGCGTCGAGCGCGAGGAAGTTCCAGCACACCTCGTCGAGCGGCTCGCCGGCCTCGAGGCGTTCGGCCGCCCGTTCGAACGCACGCAGGTACGGGGCGAGCCGCTGCGTGTCGCGCCGCTCGCGCGCTTCGGTCTGCTGACGAAAGCGCTCGGTCAGCTCGCCGATGCAGCCGGTCGCGGCCGCGCTGTCGGGCAGCCCCGGCGCGGGCCGGCCGAAGTAGTAGCCCTGCACGAAATCGGCCTCGCACGACAGCGCGATCTGCGCTTCGTGCTCGGTCTCGATCCCTTCGACGAGCACCAGCTTGCCGGCCTCGTGCAACAGCGTCACGAGCCCGTGCAGGATCGCGGTAAGCCCCGTCCGGTGCGCCGCGTGCGACAGCATGATCCGGTCGAGCTTCACGATGTCCGGGTTCAGTTGCCAGATCCGCTCGAGGTTCGAGTGGCCCGCGCCGAAATCGTCGAGCGCGATCAGGAAGCCGTGCGTGCGGAATTCGCGCACGGCCTCCGCGAGCCGCTCGATGTCGTCCGCGCGCTGTTCGAGCACTTCGAGCACGACGCGTCGCGGCGGCATGCCGAGCCGCTTCAGGTTCGCGAGCAGCGCGGCCGCCTGGAACGGATCCGTGAGCACGCCCGGATGGACGTTGAGAAACAGCCACTCGCGCTCCGCGCCGAGCAGCGCGAAGTTCTCCAGATGCAGCGCCTGCGCGAGCCGGTCGAGCTGCAGCAGTTCGCCGCGGCGCGCGGCCTCGCCGAACACGTCGAGCGGCGACACGGCGCGGTCGAGCGCATCGTGCGCGCGCAGCAACGCCTCGTAGCCGACCGCACGCTGGTGCGACAGGCTGAATATCGGCTGGAATACGGTCGTGAGCGTCAGGTCGCGGTGCTGCGTCGCGAGCCGTTCGAAGCCGGAGCTCATCTCCCGCTCGAACCGGTACGGCGACGCGGTGGCCGGACGCTCCTGTTGCACGATCGTCATGCCCTTCTCCTGGTGATGCAGTCGAACGCGGCGTCCGGCGAAACGGACGACGAACGGGACGGCGCGCGCAATGTCATGGTTGGACCCTCGGTTGCCCGGCTCGGGCCGGGCGGCTGCCTACCTTCAAGCAAGCTCCGTGCAAGGTGCGCGGACCCCATGCGCCGCACGGCCGCGCCGGGCCGCCGCACCATCGTGGCGCACCGCCGACGCACCATTTCCGTGCGCACGCACCGGCCGCTCGAGCGCATCCGTCACGTCGGCACGCTACACTCCGTACGACCGTTTCATTCTGCCTACCCGCCGTATCGATGGAAATCGTCTTCACAGTCCTCATCCTGCTGCTGACCGTCGCGCTGTCCGGCGCCGTCACGCGCCTCCTGCCGTTGCAACTGCCGCTGCCGCTGATGCAGATCGCGTTCGGCGCGATGCTCGCGTGGCCGAAGCTGAACCTGCACGTCACGTTCGACCCCGAAATCTTCATGCTGCTGTTCATTCCGCCGCTGCTGTTCGCGGACGGCTGGCGAATTCCCAAACGCGAGCTTTACCTGCAGCGCCGCGCGATCCTGATGCTCGCGTTCGGGCTCGTGTTCATGACGGTACTCGCAGTCGGCTACTTCGCGCATTGGCTGATTCCCGAGTTGCCGCTGCCGATCGCGTTCGCGCTCGCGGCGGTGCTGTCGCCGACCGACGCGGTCGCGCTGTCCGGCATCGCAGGCAAGGGGCGCATTCCGCCGCAACTGATGCACATCCTCGAAGGCGAGGCGTTGATGAACGACGCGTCGGGCCTCGTCGCGCTGAAGTTCGCGATCGCGGCCGCGCTGACCGGCGTGTTCTCGCTGCGCGCCGCATCGGTCACGTTCGTGATCGTCGCGGCCGGCGGGCTCGCGACGGGTGCGATCGTGTCGTGGGTGTTCAGCGCGCTGTCGACGCGCTTCCTGAATGCCGAGCAGGAAGGCGACCCGGCCCCCGGCATCGTGATGACGCTGCTGGTGCCGTTCGCGGCCTACCTGTTCGCCGAGCACCTCGACCTGTCGGGCGTGCTCGCGGCCGTGTCGGCCGGGATGATGATGAACTACACGAGCTTTTCGCGCAAAAGCACCGTCGCGTCGCGCGTGCGCGCCGAAAGCACGTGGGCGATGATCGAGTTCGTGTTCAACGGCATGGTGTTCATCATGCTCGGGCTGCAGTTGCCGCACATCATCGGCCGCGCACTCGTCGATGCGCACCATACGAGCGACGCGCTGGTCGGCCGCATGATCTTCAACGTATGCGCGATGATGCTCGCGCTGTACGCGATCCGCTTCCTGTGGGTGTGGCTGCTGCGCTGGTTCGCGAGCCGCCGCGCCGCGCGCCATGGCCTCGCCGGCACGATGGCCGGCGTGCGCACGATCGCGGTGATGACGGTCGGCGGCGTGCGCGGCGCGGTCACGCTCGCCGGTGTGCTGTCGATCCCGGTCGCGCTGTCCGACGGCGTGCCGCTGCCGGGCCGCGACACCGCGGTCTTCATCGCGTCGGCCGTGATCCTGGGCTCGCTGATCGTCGCGGTGATCGGCCTGCCACTGCTGCTGCGCGGCGTGCGCTCGACGCGCAACCCGCTCGGCGACGAGGAGCGCATCGCACGCTCGGCCGCCGCGCAGGCCGCGATCCGCGCTGTCGATTCGTCGCACGACGCGATCTCGGCCGATCTCGACGAATCGGGCGCGGCACGCTGCGCGGACATCTCCGCACGCGTGATGGACCAGTACCGCCGCCGGCTGGCCGCGCTGGCCGAGGACGGCCCCACGCCGCGCGCGCAAGCGCAGCAGGCCGAAACGATGGAGCTGCAGATGCGGATCGCGGCCGTGCGTGCGGAACGCTCGGCGCTGTATCGGCTGCGCAGCGACAGCAAGATTTCCGACGAGACGCTGACGAAGCTGCTTCGCGAGATCGACCTGTCCGAAACCGCGCTGTCGACGCGCAAGAAAGGCATTCTTTGAGCGACCGGCCGCGGCCTGCGCGCCGCCGCCCGCGGGCATGAAAAAGCGGCGACGCATCGGCGTCGCCGTCCTCACCTCCGCTCGCGATCGCGTTACTTCGCGACGACGACCGGGATCCCCTTCAGCATCCCCGCGCCCTTCATCTCGTCGAGCGCGTGCTGCACGGCCGCGCTCGTCGCCGCGTCGATGCCGAGCTGCAATGCGAGCTCGCGTTCCGCGCGCTTCACGCCGGCGAGGTTGCGCACCTTCACGTGGCCGAAGCCGCGCACGCGGGCGTGCAGGTCGGCCAGTTGCACGACCTGCGCCGCATTGCCGGCCGTCATCGCGGCGAACGCACGCGCGAGCGTGGTCTCGTAGTCGTCGGCCAGCGCGCGCTCCATCCTGCGCTCGACCGTGCGGCCGAACGGATCGAGCCACGTGCCGCGCAGGCTGCGCACGCGCGCCAGCATGCCGAGCACCGGCCACATCCACTGGCCGAACACGCGCTTCTTCGGCGCGGCGCCGTCGCTGCCGGCCTTCGCGACCGTCGGCGGCGCCAGGTTGAACTTCACGCGGTACGCGTGGCCCGGCACGCCTTCGAACTGCGCTTCGAGCGCCGTGCGGAACGCGTCGTCCGTGTACAGCCGCGCGACTTCGTATTCGTCCTTCACCGCGAGCAGCCGGTAGAACGTCGTCGCGACCGCGCGCGTGAGCGCGTCGTCGCCCTTCGCGCGCGCCGCGTTCACCAGCGCACGGTAACGCTCGACGTAGCGCGCGCCGCCGTATGCGTCGAGGCGCGCTTCGCGATCGGCGATCAGCTCCGCGAGCGTCTCCGGCGCGGCGTGGGCGGCCACCGCATGCCGCGCGTTCCACAACGCGTCGAGGCCCGCCGCGTCGCCGGCCGCCATCCGGCCGATCGAGAACGCGAGCGTGTTCATCGGCACCGCGACGTTGTTCAGCTCGATCGCGCGCATCATCGCGGCGAGCGACACCGGTACGAGGCCGAGCTGCCATGCGAAGCCGAGCATCAGGATGTTCGCGCCGATCGAGTCGCCGAGGAACTTCGCGGCGAGCGCCTGCGCGTCGCAGCTCGACAGGTAGCCGTCGCCGGCAGCGTGGCGCATCTTCTCGAGCAGCGCATCCGCGTGCAGGTTCGCGTCGGGGTTCTGCACGAACGACGCATTCGGGATCCGGTGCGTGTTGACGACGATCCGCGAACGCGCGTGACGCACCGTCTGCAGCGCTTCGGCGCTCGCGCCGACGACCATGTCGCATGCGAGCAGTACGTCGGCCTGCTGCGTGTCGATGCGCACCTGGTTCAGCCACCGGTCGCTCGATGCGATCCGCACGAACGACAGCACCGAGCCGCCCTTCTGCGCGAAGCCCATGAAGTCGAGCACCGAGGCGCTCTTGCCTTCGAGGTGCGCGGCCATGCTGATCAGCGCGCCGACCGTCACGACGCCCGTGCCGCCGACGCCCGTCACGAGCATGTCGAACGGCGCCGCGTCGAGATGCGTCGCCGGCACCGGCAGCGCGTCGACGCGCGCGGCGAGCGCCGCTTCGTCGAATGCGGCGCCGGCCGCCTTCTTCAGCGCCGCGCCTTCGACCGTCACGAAGCTCGGGCAGAAGCCGTTCACGCACGAATAGTCCTTGTTGCACGACGACTGGTCGATGCGGCGCTTGCGGCCGAGCGGCGTTTCGAGCGGCTCGACCGACAGGCAGTTCGACTGCACGCCGCAATCGCCGCAGCCTTCGCACACCGCGTCGTTGATGAACAGGCGCTTGTCCGGGTCGGGGAATTCGCCTTTCTTGCGGCGGCGGCGCTTCTCGGCCGCGCAGGTCTGGTCGTAGATCAGCACGGTGACGCCCGGCGTCTCGCGCAATTCGCGCTGCACCGCGTCGAGTTCGCTGCGGTGATGGAACGTCGTGCCGGCCGGGAACTGCCCGTGATGGCCGTCGTACTTCTCCGGTTCGTCGGACACCACGACGAAGCGCGACACGCCTTCGGCCTCGACCTGCCGCGCGATCTGCGGCACCGAGATGCTGCCGTCGACCGGCTGGCCGCCCGTCATCGCGACCGCGTCGTTGTAGAGGATCTTGTACGTGATGTTCGCTTTCGCGGCGACCGCCTGGCGGATCGCGAGGATGCCCGAGTGGAAGTAGGTGCCGTCGCCGAGGTTCTGGAACACGTGCTTCGTGTTGGTGAACATCGCGTGCGCGGCCCAGTCGACGCCCTCGCCGCCCATCTGGATCAGCCCCGTGGTGTCGCGCTCCATCCACGACGCCATGAAGTGGCAGCCGATGCCGGCCTGCGCGATCGAGCCTTCCGGCACCTTCGTCGACGTGTTGTGCGGGCAGCCCGAGCAGAAGTACGGCGTGCGCTTCACCGCATCGGCCTCGTTCGACAGGATCTGCGGCGCGACGAGATCGACGACCCGTTCGCGGCGGTCGAGCGCCGGCTTGTGCCGTGCGAGCCAGTCGGCGAACACCGGCAGGATGCGCGACGGGCGCAGCTCGCCGAGCTCGGAGAGCAGGCACGCGCCGGCCGCGTCATGCTTGCCGAGCACGCGCGGGCGCGCGCCTTCGGTGCGGTTGTACAGGTAGTCCTTGATCTGCTGCTCGATGACCGGCCCCTTCTCCTCGATCACCAGCACTTCGGCGAGCCCGTCGACGAAGGTCTCGACGCGCGTCATCTCGAGCGGATACGACAGGCCGACCTTGTAGATCCGCACGCCGGCCGCGTCGAGATCGGCGACCGTCAGGTCGAGGCGGCGCAGCGCTTCCATCAGGTCGAGGTGCGCCTTGCCGCAGGTGACGATCCCGACGTTCGCGTGCGCGCTCGGCGCGATCCACTTGTCGATGCTGTTGGCGCGCGCGAAATGGCGAACCGCGTCGAGCTTCGCCGCGAGGCGCGCCTCGATCGTGAGGCTCGGCAGGTCGGGCCAGCGGTTGTGCAGGCCGCCCGCGGGCGGCGTGAACCCTGCCGGTGCCGGCCAGCGCGTCTGCAACGCATCGAGGTCGACGGTCGAGCCCGACTCGACCGTTTCCGAGATCGCCTTGAAGCCGACCCACGCGCCCGAGTAGCGCGACAGCGCCCAGCCGTACAGGCCGAATTCGAGCATGTCGGCGATGTTCGACGGGTTCACGACCGGCATGTGCCACGCCATCATCGCGAAGTCGCTCTGGTGCGGCATCGACGACGACACGCAGCCATGGTCGTCGCCCGCGACGACCAGCACGCCGCCGTGCGGCGACGAACCGTACGCGTTGCCGTGCTTCAGCGCGTCGCCCGCGCGATCGACACCCGGGCCCTTGCCGTACCACATCGCATACACGCCCTCGACCGTGCGCTCGGGGTCGGCCTCGACCCGCTGCGTGCCGAGCACGGCCGTGCCGCCGAGTTCCTCGTTGATCGCGGGCAGGAAGCGCACGCCGCTCGCGTCGAGCAGTTTCTTCGCCTTCCACAGCTGCTGGTCGACCATGCCGAGCGGCGAGCCGCGGTAGCCGCTGACGAAGCCGGCCGTGTTCAGGCCCTGCTCGACGTCGGCCGCGCGCTGCATCAGCAGCAGGCGAATCAGCGCCTGCGTGCCGGTCAGGAAGATTCGGCCGCGCGTCGCGGTCAGGTTGTCGGTCAGGCGGTAGTCGGACAGGGCGGGCGTGCCGTCGACGGGCAGGCGGGCGGTCATGGGGGGAGTCTCCGGATTGTGCTGTTCTGGGCCGTGCGCGGCGGGGCGTCGGGTGACGCGGGGCGCCGGCAGCGAATGGCTCTATTTTTTCGCGCGCAGCCGAGAATGTTTTTCCTCATCTTGCTCGGAGCGGCGCGCGGCGAGAAAAACTGCGCAGCTTTCTGCCGATATTTGAGAGAGTTTTCGCGCGGGCAGCGGGAGCGCGGTGGGTGATGCGTCGGGGGCGGTCGACGCTCGGGCGGAAAAGCCGGCGCAGGTCGCAAGGGTCGCCGCCCGACCGGCGATCGGCGCTCGAACCCCGACCGGCAAGGGTTTCGGCGGCATCGGCCGTCATCCTCACCATTGAAATGCACAGCGTTCCGAGTGGCCGGAAGCGACGGATGTCCACAATGCCGCGCCCTTCGGCCGATCGGGCTCGCGCGCTCACCGTTCGATTGCACAGCATTTCGAGTGGCGTCGGGGCCGGGATGTCCACATCCGGAATCGACATGCTGGGTGCTCGGGCAGCGGCGCTCACCGTTGAAATTCACAGCTTGGCGAGTGGGTCGCGGCGATGGATATCCACATCGGAAATCGCGGGGTTTCGTCGGTCCTCTGCTTGCGCTCACCGCTCGAGTACACAGCGTCGAGCGTGGGTTTGGAGGGCGAATAACCTCGCCGGAACCCGCATGCCGCGCGATTGCCGGCTCGCACTCACCGTTGAAATACACAGGGGTTCGACTGGCTGCAGTGGCAGTTGTCCACGTCCAGGTCTACGTTGCCTCCTGGCCATCCGGGCACCCTCACCGTTGAAAACCACAGCGTCTCGAGTGATGGAGTGGGCCGGATGTCCTCGCCTGAACACGCAGACCATGCGATTGCCGACTCACTCTCACCGTTGATATGCACAGGGACTCGACTGGCTGCGGTGGCGGTTGTCCACGTCCGGATCTGCGTTGCCTCCTGGCCATCCGGGCGCCCTCACCGTTGAAAACCACAGCGCTTCGAGTGATTGACCGGGCCCGATGTCCTCGCCTGAACACGCAGGCCGTGCGATTGTCGACTCACTCTCGCCGTTGATATGCACAGAGACTCAACTGGCTGCGGTGGCCGTTGTCAACGTGCGGATCTGCGTTGCCTGCTGGCCATCCGGGCACTCTCACCGTTGAAAACCACAGCGCTTCGAGTGATTGACCGGGCCCGATGTCCTCGCCTGAACACGCAGGCCATACGATTGCCGACTCACTCTCACCATTGATATACACAGGGGTTCAACTGGCTGCGGTGGCAGTTGTCCACGTCGGATCTACGTTGCCTCCTGGCCATCCGGGCACCCTCACCGTTGAAAACCACAGCGCTTCGAGTGGTGGAGTGGGCCGGATATCCACATGGACGAGCGTTCTCCGGTCGATAACCGCCGCGCGCCTCGAAGAACGACGACGACCGGCAGTCCATACTGGAAGCGGCTCATCACGCGATCAGGCACCGATGCTCACCGTCGAGATACACAGTGCCGCGAGTCGTTTCGGCGGACGGATATCGACACGGAAATGCGCGTAGCCGTTGCTCGCAATCTGACTCCTCGGCCTGACGGGAACATCGCTTCGCGTGGCGTCGGCGGTCGAACAGCCGCATCCTGAAGGGCGGCGCGCCGTCGCGAACTCACGCTCACCATTGAATTGCACAGCGCGCAGAGTCGCTGGAAAAAGCCGACAAGCGCGTCGAAATCCGCGCGTTGCGAACCACGCACCGGCGCTCACCGTTAGAATGCACAGCCGTTCGATTGGGGGCCGGAGCCGGATATCGACGTCGCCCTGCCCGCATGCTTGGGGGCGCACACGCGCGCCATCGGCTAGAATGCGCGTCGCCCTGCACCGCGACACTGGCGCGAAACCCGCGCCGGGGCGGGCGCGCAGCCGGATCGGTCGCGGCGCTCACCATTGAATTTCACAGCATTTCGCTTCGTCCGGACGCGAGTTGTCCACAACCCGCTTCATGTCTCACGCAGCATCCGGTCATCCTCACCTGTGAAAACCACAGGGCGTCGAGTCGTTTCGACGCGCGGATATCCACAACCGCGGGCGCGACCGGATCTTCATCTGCCGATCGACGGACGCCTTGGCGCACGAAATCCCGGAAAAGCCGAAAAGGCTTGTCCGGACGGCCTCCGCGGCACACTCACCGTTCAATTGCACAGCGTTTCGAGTGGCTTTGGCGGCGTGTTGTCCACATCCCGCCGACGATGCTTCGTCGCGCCGGCACGCCTGGGCGACGTTATTCCGCGATCGACCGGATGACCTTCGCCGGATTGCCGCCGACCAGCGTATTCGGCGGCACGTCCCGGGTGACGACGGCCGCGGCTGCGACGACCGCGTTTTCGCCGATCGTCACGCCGCCGATGACCGTCGCACCCGCGCCGATCCACACGTTCCGCCCGATCACGATCGGCTTCGCGACCACGCAGTCGCGTCGCCGCGACGGCTCGACCGGATGACCGGACGTGATGAGGCTGACGTTCGGGCCGATCATCACGTCGTCGCCGATCTCGAGTCCGCCCAGGTCGTAGAACGTGCAGTTCTGGTTGACGAACACGTTGCGCCCGAGCTTCATGCCCGCGCCGCCCGTCGCATGGAACGGCGGGATCAGCACGAAATCGTCGTCCACCTGCGTGCCGATCAGTTCGCCGAACAATGCGCGCACGTCCGCCGCATCGTCGAACGTCAGGCGGTTGAGCCGCGCGGTGATCGCCATCGCCCGTTTGATCTCGGCCACCATGGCCGCCGATTCGGGTGTCCTGCGCGGAATGATGGTGGTGCGATCGTCGTTTGCCATGCGTGACGGGTCTCCAGTAGGTGCGGGGTTGCGCGATGCGTTGACGATCGCGGACGAACGGCCGATTGCGTTGCCGCGTGCGCGGAGGCTGCGGGCGGGCCCGGCACATTGTAGTGATGCCGCTTTTTCGCCGGGTTTTCTGGGTTTTCTTCAAATAACTAGTTTTTTTATAACTAGTTATTTACAGAACCCCTGTCACATAAGGGTTTCATCGCGTCTTCCGCCGGCTTCACCGCATGCAGCCGACCCGCGCGCCCCTGTCCCAACCACCCGGGCTCGGGTACGCTTGAGCCTCCCCCGGCTCGACACCTGCACCCAAACGCGGAGGCGCGATGAAGCTCTACTACTGGCCGAAGACCCGGGCATTCCGGGCGCTGTGGATGCTCGAGGAAATCGGTGTGGTGTACGAACTCGTGCCGGTCGATCTGCGCTCGCACGAACAGGGCAGCGATGCGTTCGTGCAGGTCAACCCGATGGCCAAGCTGCCCGCGCTCGACGACGGCAGCGCCCCGTTCGCCGAATCGGGCGCCGTGCTGCTCTATCTCGCCGATCGCTGCCCGGGCGCCGGGCTCGGCATCGCCCCCGACGATCCGCTGCGCGGCCGTTTCCTCCAGTGGATGTTCTTCACGCCGACCTGCCTCGAACCGGCGATGGCCGAGAAATTCACCGGCGCGTCGGGCAATCCGGTTGCGTTCGGCTGGGGCAACATCACCCGCGTGCAGCGCGCCCTCGCACAAGCGCTCGCCCACAGTCGCTGGCTCGTCGGCGAGCGCTTCACCGCGGCCGACCTGCTGCTCGCCAGCACGCTGAAGATCGCGTTCGACGCGCATCTGCTGCCGCACGAAGGCGTGCTCGGCGACTACGTCGCGCGCGCCGAGGACCGCGACGCGTTCCGCCGCGCGGTCGAGATCGAACGGCGCGAAGCGGCGCGTCTGCTGCACGGGTGAGGCGCAACGGGGGCGGCCCCCGTCGCCCTCGATCACGTCTGCGCGGCCGGCCCCGGCGCCGACGCGTCCGCGTCGATCACCACGCCCGGCGAACCGCGCTCGTCGGTATCGACGTCGATCGGCACGACGTCGTGAAAATGCGTGTAATCGATGTGCGTGATGCCGTCCTCGTCGTGCATCAGGTCGACATAGCGGTGGCGCCAGCGGATCTCGCCATGCGCCCATGCATGACGCGCCTGCATGACCTGCGCGGTGGTCTCGTCCGAGCCCTCGATCGTGATCAGCAATTGCGCGTCGCGCGCGGCGAGCGATTCGGGCGTCTCGCCGAACAGCGCGCTCGACTCGTCGATCACGTGCATCAGGTTCCAGCCGAGCAGGAAGATCGGATGCTCGTTGCGCACGAGCGGCAGGTCGTGAATCTTGCGCAGCGAATAGCCCTCGTGCGTGCCTTCGACGCGCATCAGCCGCAGTTTCGCCTGCGCCTCGGCAATCACGTTCTGGCGGGCATTCGCTGCGCGCACCATCAGCGTCATCCGGCCGTTCAGCGGCCGCACGATCGCGTAGCGCGCGAACAGGATCTTCGCCTGCGGCCGCGAAAACCGCGCGAACACGAGTCCCGTGGCCAGCGCGATGCCCGACATCCCGACGAAGATCTCGAACGTCGCGACGAGGTGCGCATACACCGTCTGCGGATGCATGTCGCCGTAGCCGACGGTCGCGAGCGTCTCGACGCTGAAGAAGAACGCGCCGCCGAAGCCGGCCGGCGACTGGTTCGCGATCGGCGCATGGCCCAGCAGGTAGAGCGTCGCGAAACCGCCGTTGAGCAGCAGGAACAGCACCGCGAGCGACAGGAAGAACACGGGCCAGCTCACCGTCAGCGCGCGGTGATAGAAATCGCGCCAGCCGAGCGGCGGCATCCCGTACGCGATCACCGGGCGGGTGCCCGACCAGATCTTGCGGCCACGGCCGCGGGAGGCTGGGGAGGACGAATCGACGTTCATCGCGCGGCGCCGGTTGCAGGGAGGCGATGAGCGTAGCACGCGCGGCAGCGGCGGGGAATGCGGGGCGGTTCGGAACGGCAAACCGCCGCGCAGCCGCAAAAAAAGCCGGCCGCGCGAGCGGCCGGCTGCATCGTCATGCGGGCTGGCGCGTGGCGCCCGCCGCAATCACTTCCGGTCGACGATCACCTGGTCGAACGTGCCGCCGTCGGCGAAATGGGTCTTCTGCGCGTTCGCCCAGCTGCCGAAGACCTGCTCGACGCTGAATGTCTTCAGCGGCTTGAACTCGGCCGCATGTTTCTTCAGCACGGCCGCGTCGCGCGGGCGCAGATGGTGCTGCGCGATGATCTCCTGCGCTTGCGGCGTGTACAGGTAGTCGAGATACGCCTGCGCGACCTTGCGCGTGCCTTTCTTGTCGACCACCTTGTCGACGACGGCGACGGGCGGCTCCGCGAGGATGCTCGCCGACGGATACACCGCGTCGAACTGCGCGCCCGACGCGCCCGTGTCCATCAGCGCGACCTCGTTCTCGAACGTGACGAGCACGTCGCCGATGCCGCGCTGCGTGAACGTCGTCGTCGCGCCGCGGCCGCCCGAATCGAGCACCGGCACGTTGCGGAAGATCGCCTTCTCGAAGTCGAGCGCCTGCTGGTCGGTCGCGCCCTTCTGCTTCTGGAAGCCCCATGCGGCGAGATACGCATAGCGGCCGTTGCCCGACGTCTTCGGGTTCGCGATGATCACCTGGACGCCCGGCTTCGCGAGATCGCTCCAGTCCTTGATCGCCTTCGGGTTGCCCTTGCGCACGAGGAACACCATCGTCGTCGAATACGGCGAGCTGTTGTCCGGGAAGCGCGGGCGCCAGTCCTTCGGCAGCAGTTGGCCGCGCTCGGCGAGCAGGTCGATGTCGTTCGGCTGGTTCATCGTCACGACGTCGGCCTGCAGCCCCTGCAGCACCGACAGCGCCTGCGCGCTCGACGCGCCGTGCGACTGCTTGATCGTGACCGTCTCGCCGGTCTTCTGCTTGTAGGCGGCGGCAAAGCTCGCGTTGATGTCCTTGTACAGCTCGCGCGTCACGTCGTACGACACGTTCAGGATCGACGTGTCCGCATGCGCGGCCGCCGCCGCCACGACCAGCGCCGCCGCCGCGCCCGTGTGCAGCCAGCGGCCGATCCCCTTGATGCTTGCCATCGTGATATGCCCCGTTTCCAGTGGAGGTGAATGTGCGTGACCGCACGCGTACGCGCCGTCATCGAAACGTAAGCGGGCATTCTAGCGGCCGGGCGCAGCGCGCCTTCCAATCAGTCGTGGAAAGCAAATCTCGAATCCTGCTAAACGACGGCCGGGGCTCGCGCACCCTGCCGCCGCGGTGTTAAGATCGCCGCTCAGCCCACTCACGGTTCATCCATGTCCGCTACTCTGCGCTCGCCCTCGATCCTCGCCGCCGTCGCGGCAGGTGCGTGCGCGGCCGGGCTGAAACTGAAAAAACGACTCCTCGACTGACGGGGACGTCGCGTCCCGTCAGGCGAATGCCGGACGGGATGCCCGCAGGTCGTTTCACTCTCCCTGCACGCACGCCTCGCTCCGGCCCCCGCCGGCGGAACGGTTCCTTCCCACTCCGTTTCCACCATGAGGCTTTGCATGAACACACGTTTCGAAGGTATCTGGCTGCCGATCGTCACGCCGTTCCACCACGGCGAGGTCGATCACGCGGCGCTCGCGCGGCTCGCGCGCCGTTATGCGGCCGCCGGCATCGCGGGCTTCGTCGCGGGCGCGACGACCGGCGAAGGCGTGCTGCTCGACGCGCGCGAACAGGACGCGGTATTCGCGACGCTGCGCGACGCGGCGCCCGCGCTGCCGATCGTCGTCGGGCTGACCGCGAGCGCGACGCATTTCGCGACCGCCCGCGCGCGGGAGCTCGCGGCGCTGCGCCCCGACGGGCTGCTCGTCACGCCGCCCGTCTACGTGCGGCCGACGCAGGACGGCATCCGCCGTCATGTCGAGGCGATCGTCGACGCGGCCGACCTGCCCGTGCTCGTCTACAACATCCCGTACCGCACCGGCGTGAACGTCGAACTGGACACGCTGCAGGCGCTCGCGCGCGATCCGCGCGTCGCGGGCATCAAGGAATGCGGCGGCACGCTCGATCGGATGAGCCGGCTCGTGCACGACACGCCGCTCGCGATCCTGTCCGGCGACGACAACCAGAACTTCGCGGCGATGTGCGCGGGCGCGCACGGCGCGATCGCGAGCAGCGCGCACGTGCTGCCCGAATGGCATGTGCGGATTCATGCGTGGCTGCGCGACGGGCGGCTCGCCGACGCGCGGCGCCTGTCGGTCGCGCTGCAGCCGCTCGTCGCGGCGCTGTTCGCGGAACCGAACCCGGCGCCGGTGAAGGCCGTGCTCGCCGCGCAAGGGTGGTGCGAGGACGGGTTGCGGCTGCCGTTCGTGCCGGCGAGCGACGGGTTGCGGGAGAAGCTGGGCAGGCTCCGTGCGGAACTCGAGGAAATCGAACCGCACGCTGCGGCTGTATGAACGGCCCGTCATGCATCGGGGGCCGGCGACCGCCGGCTTCCCGCCTGCCAGATTGTTTCAGACTGTCAGAACCACAGACATGCCGTACCGGGCGAGATGCCCATCGGCAGTGACGAGCTGCAGGGGTTCATGCTGGGCCTGCGCAACGAGCAGCCGATCGAACGGGTCGCGATGATGGCTCGGCAAGCTGCGTACGGCGGCCCCGTGTACGGCCCGGACCGGCAGTTCGCGGAACCCGCTCGCCCGAAGCACGCGAACTAGCCGATCCACGTCGACATCGAGCTTCCCCAAGCCGGCCTTGATCGCGGCTTCCCAGATACTCGCGCTGCTGACGAACCGCTCGTCGGCATCCGCGATCACCCTGCGTGCTCGGGCGCTGAGCTTCGGGTCATCGGTCACGCTCCACAAGAAGATGTGCGTATCGAGCAGCAATCGCATCAGCGCCCTTCAAAAGCAGCCAGCAAGTCGTCGGGCAGCGGTGCGTCGAAGTCTTCCGCAATCCGAACCTGACCTTGCAGGAGGCCGAACCGAACGGGCCGTTTGACGGATACGGACCGGTCCCCGGATGCTGGCGGGTTCGAGATCGCGGTTTCCTCGCCGGAGATCGGAACGTCGACTTGTTGCGATGGATTGGCCGTGGTGCCGGGGATATTTGCGCGTTGCATGATGACCTCCGCTTTGGATGCCACCACTGTAGTCAAGTCCGTCCGAACGATCCATTCAGCCGGATGGGGGATGCCTGCCGGATCTCGGCGGCTCGTCACGCCGCGAGCGCTACGCCGCCCTCCTCCGTCGCTCCCCGCACCGCCTGCGTCACGATCCGCGCGAGCCGGTCGACCGTCGGGGTCGCCGACGACGTGCGCCGCAGCAGGATCAGCGGCAAGCTCGGCAGCGCCGGCAACCCGCACGACGCGGCATCGAGCACGCGCACCGACGCCGGCAGCCCGTAATGCGAGCGCACCGTCAGCCCGAGCCCCGCCGCCGCGGCCGCCCATAGCCCGGCCAGGCTCGGCGTCGTGAACGCGACGCGCCACGGCACGCCGGCACGATCGAGCGCATCGGTCGCTGCGCCGAAGAAGCGGCACGGCCGGTCGAACACGACGAGCGGCAACGGCTCGCCCGTCGCCCGCACGGCGCGACCGCCGGGCTCGCCGGCGCCGCCCGCCCCACCCGCGCCCCCATCGCCATTCGGCACACCGAAACCACCGCCCGCCGCCGCGCCGATCCATTGCATCGGCACCTGCGCGATCGCTTCGCTGTCGATTCCCGCCCGCGACACGAGCGCCGCCGACGCCGGATCGCCCCACACGAGCGCCAGATCGAGCTGGTTCGCATCGAGCCGGTCGAGCAGATCGGCGTTGCGCGCCACGCGCGCCTCGATCTTCACCTTCGGATGCGCACGCGCGAACCGCCCGAGCACGTCCGGCAGGATCGCCTCGCCGAAATCCTCCTGCAGCCCGACCCGTACCCAGCCGTCGAGATTCACGCCGCGCACGGCCGCGGCCGCCTCGTCGTTCAGCTCGATCATCCGCCGCGCGTAGCGCAGCATCGCGTCGCCGGCATCGGTCAGCGCGAGCCCGCGCCCGGCTTTCACGAACAGCGGCGTGCCGGCCTGCTCCTCGAGCTTGCGGATCTGCGCGCTCACCGCCGACGACGAGCGCGCGACGCGATCCGCCGCCTTCGCGAAACTGCCGAGATCCACGCCTGCGACGAGGCTGCGCAGCGCCGCGACGTCGAAGTTGGGCCGCGCCAGCGCGGCATCGGCCGCCGCGAGCGGCTCGCCGCCGTCGCGCGGAATGTCTTGTCCGGGCATCTCAATCATCCTGTTTTATCGAATGATTCATCAAAAACTTTCCGATTTTCAGGATGAATGTAGGCGGCCAAACTGTGCACGTCAACCTCGAACCGGGCCTGCCGTCATGGATACCTCGTGCATCGCTTCTCCTTCTTCGCCTGCCCGCGACGTGCGCGGGCCGGCCCATCGCTGGCGCGTGCTGGCCGCCGGCGTCGCCGCCAACATGAGCTTTTCGGCCGCCGCGGCCGGCATTCCGACCACGGCCGTGTGGATGCGCGCCGCCTACCATCTCGACAACGGCGCACTCGGCCTCGTGCTCGGTGCGCTCGGCTTCGGCGTCGCGCTGTCCGAGCTGCCGTGGGGGATCGCCGCCGACCGCTTCGGCGACCGCCGCGTGCTGCTGGCCGGGCTCGTCGCGACGGCCGCGATGCTCGCGCTGATGGTGTGCACGATCGTCCCGACCGCGCAAGCGGCGCCGCCGCTGATGCGCGTCGTCGCGGCCATGGGCTGCGTCGGCCTGCTCGGCGGCAGCGTGAACGGTTCGAGCGGGCGCGCGGTGATGCGCTGGTTCGGCGAGCGGGAGCGCGGGCTCGCGATGAGCATCCGCCAGACGGCCGTGCCGCTCGGCGGCGGCCTCGGCGCGGCGCTGCTCCCGTCGCTTGCATCGCACGCCGGCTTCGCCGCGGTGTTCGGCGCGCTGATGCTGCTGTGCGCGGGATCGGCCGCGCTCACGTGGCGCTGGCTGCACGAGCCGCCCGCCGAGCCGGCTACGGCGTACCTCGCCACGCATCGCGCCGCCCGACGGCCGCAGGTCGCCGGCCACGCGCGCAACCCGCTCGCGAGCGGCCCCGTGTGGCGCATCGTGCTCGGCATCGGCCTGCTGTGCGCGCCGCAATTTGCGGTGCTCACGTTCGCGACGGTGTTCCTGCACGACTTCGGCCGGCTCGGCCTTGCCGGCATCAGCACGGCGATGGTCGCGCTGCAGCTTGGCGCGATGGCGATGCGCGTCTGGAGCGGCCGCCATACCGACCGGCACGGCAATCGGCGCGCGTACCTGCGCGGTTCCGTGCTCGTCGCGGCCGGGTCGTTCGCGCTGCTCGCGGCGGCGACGGCCGGCAGCCCGCATGTGCCGCTCGCCGCGATCGTCGCGATTCTCGTGTTCGCCGGCATCTGCGTGTCGGCATGGCACGGCGTCGCGTACACGGAGTTGGCGACGCTCGCGGGCGCGAACCATGCGGGCACCGCGCTCGGGATGGCGAACACGATCGTCTATCTCGGGCTGTTCGCGACGCCGCTCGCGATTCCGCCGCTGCTCGCCGCGAGTTCGTGGAGCATGGTGTGGCTCGCGGCGGCGTTGATCGCGGGCGCGACCTATCCGCTGTTTGCGCGATGACGGGCGCGCGCGGCGCCCGACCGGGCGGAGCGCGGGCCGCCGCCGCACGGCGCGGTCAGAACTTGTACACGGCTGACAGCATCGCCGAACGGCCGTCGCCGAGCTCGACCGCCGACGACCGCGATTCGCTGCCCGACACCTGCCGGACGCGCTCGACGTAAGCACGATCGAACAGATTGTCGACGTTCAGCTGGAGGCGCAGCCGGCGGCTCACGTCGTAACTCGCCATCAGGTTGTGCACCCAGTACGCGCCGAGCTTGCCGTCGCCCTGCGACGTCACGTTGCGCCGGCCGACGAAGTGCGAGCCGTAGCCGAGCGTCCAGCCCGCCGGCAGCCGATAGGTCGTCCATACGTTGAACGCGTGCCGCGGCGTGTTGCCGAGCGCCTGCCCGTCGCGCCGCGGCGACGACGGCGAGCTGAGGGTCACGCTCGCCAGGTACGTGTAGTTCGCGAACACGTCCCAGCGCGGCGTCACCTTGCCGGCGGCGCCGAGCTCGGCGCCGCGCACGCGTTGCCGGCCCGCGAGCGCATAGCTGCCGTCGGCCATTCGTTCGCGCGCGTTCTTCTTTTCGGTCTGGAACAACGCGCCGTTCAGCGCGATGCCCGCAAGCCCTTCCCATTTCGCGCCGAGTTCGACGCTCTCGTTTTTCTCGGGCGCGAGCGCGCCGGTCGCCGCGCTCACGCCGGAGCCGGTGGTCACGAGGAATTCGGCGGACGGGTTGAACGACGTGCCGTACGCGAAATACGCACGACCGTTGTCGGTCGGCTTGAACACGAGCCCCGCGCGCGTGCTCAGATGCCGATCGGCGGTATCCGCGCGCTCGGTGGGCTTGCCAGCCGCGGTGCCTTCCGACCAGCCATCGATCCAGTCGTGCCGCAGCCCGACGTCGATGTCCCAATAGCGGCCGACCGAGATCGTGTCGAACGCGTACAGCGCCTTCACGACCAGCGCGGTGTCGTTGCGCGCACTGTCCTGGCGCCGCGCCGGGCCACGCCACACGCCGGGCGGCGCGGCGAGCGCGAAGCCGTCGGCCGGGTAGAAGCGGTTGAGCCCGTACGAATAGGTCGTGCGGCCGTACGTCTCGCGCGAGATCTCGAAGCCCGTGACCAGCGTATGCCCGATGCCGAACGTCGAGAACGCGCTGGTGACGTTCGTCTGGTTCGCCCACATCGCGGTCGACGCATCGCGGCCATAGCCTTGCGGCCCGGCCGGCTTGTAGCGCCCCGGCGGCAGGCCCTGCAGGTTCACGTGCGACGCCGAAATCACCGTGTCGCGATTCAGGTGCGCATAGCGGCTCAGGTTCTGCACCTTCAGGCCGGACGACACGTCGTGTTCGGCCTTCACGGTGAACGTATCCGACGTGATGCGTTCGCGGTCGAGATTGCGCCAGCCGAAATAGCGCTCGCGCGACACGCCGGCCAGCACCTGGCCGTCGTGCGCAGGCAGCCCGTAGTCGGGCAGGTAGTTGTCGTACTGGTGGAAATAGCCGAGCGTGACGCGCGTCGGCGTGCCGAGACCGAACGCGAGCGACGGCGCGATGCCCCAGCGCCGCTTGCGGATGTCGTCGCGGCCGGGCACGTCGTTGACGTGCGCCATCGCATTCAGGCGGAACGCCGCGCGGCCGTCGGCGCCGGGCAGCGGCCGGTTCGCATCGAGCGTCACGCGGCGGTAGTCCGACGTGCCGAGCATCGTGCCGGCCTCGATGAACGTGCCGGCCTTCGGTGTCTTGCTGACCAGATTCACCGAGCCGCCCGTCGTGCCGGCGCCGCCGAATACCGAATTCGGCCCCTTGATCACCTCGACCGCCTCGACGTTGAACAGGTCGCTGCGATTGTTCTGCGCGCTGTCGCGCAGCCCGTCGAGCTGCATGTTCGCGTTCGCGCCGAAACCGCGGATATTGAACATGTCGCCCGACCCGCCGCCGCCCTCGCCCGCGTTGAACGTGATGCCCGCGACGTTCGACAGCGCTTCGCGCAAGCTCAGCGCCTGCTGTTCGTCGAGCACCGCGCGCGGCACCACGGTGATCGTCTGCGGCACGTCGAGCAGCGGCGTCGCATACTTGGCGGAACCCGATCGGTCGACGCGCGAACCGGCGTCGCGCGCGCCGTGCACGACGATCGGGTCCAGTTGCGGCGCGTGGCGCGGCTCGCCTTCCTCCGCGCATGCCGGCGCGGCCGCACAGGTCATCATCGCGAACGCGACGGATGCGGTCGCGCGCCGCGGCGGCGTCGCGCTCGACTGGATGCAACGGCTCATGTTCACTCCACTTTATTGATGAGAATGATTCTCATTCAATAGAATTGGATGCGACATGGCAATTGGACACGTCCGAACTTCGTCATCCGAACGAACTGCCGAACGAAACGGCCGGGCCACCGGCCGGCCGCGCACCGCCGAGTCAAATCGCCTCGCGCGCCAGCGCACGCCGCGCGGCCGGCCGTTCGGCCTCGCGCTGCGCATAGGCGGTCCATGCGGGATGCCGCGTCATGTCGAGCCCGATCGCGATACCCCAGCGATACAGCACGAGCAGGAACGGATCGACGATCGAATGGCCGCCTGGCTCGGCCCACGTGCGCCCGTCGGCCAGCGCCGCTTCGATCGATACGTTCGCCGCGTCGATCGTGCTGCGCCCGTGCGCGCTGACCGCGCCGTGCAGCGCCGGATCGCCGATGAAGCGCCCCGGCCGCCACAACGCGCCGTACCCGACGCCGTGCACCCAGCCGACCAGCCACGCGAGCCATTCGTGGCACCGCGCTTCGCGCAGCGGATCGTCGAGCGGCAGCAGGCGTGCGTTCGGATGCGCACGCGCCAGATACGTGAGGATCGCCGGCGTTTCGGTCAGCACGCGCGGCTCGCCCGGAATCGCGAGCACGGGTACGCGCGCCTTCGGATTGATCGCGAGATAGTCCGCGGTCAGGTTCTGCTGCTCGCGGACCGACACGATCTCGACGTCGAACGGCGCGCCGGTTTCTTCCAGCGCGATGTGGGCGGCGAGCGAGCAGGCGCCCGGCGAAAGATAAAGACGATATGCGTTCATGGTGGCGTTGCCCGTCGGGCCTGTGGAAGACGCAACGAGTGTAGGAACGCGCGGGCCGCCGCCGCAAACGATGAATTGTCGTGCTCGGGCATTAGTGATACTAATGCGCGATGCGACGCATCCATCTCCCTCCGCTACAGACGCTGCGCGCGTTCGAAGCCGCCGTGCGGCTGCAGAGCTTCACGCGCGCGGCCGACGAACTCGCGCTCACGCAGGGCGCGGTCAGCCAGCACATCCGCACGCTCGAAGCGCAGCTCGGCTATCCGCTTTTCACGCGTGAGCGCAACGGCGCGACGCCGACGCACGCCGCGCATGCCCTCGCGCTGCAGGTGCGCCAGGGCCTGAGCGTGCTCGAACGCGCGTTCGAGCCGACGCTGGCGGTGCGCCGCCGCCCGCGCACCTGCGACGTGACGCTGAACGTGAGCGTGCTGCCGAGCGTCGCCGAGCGCTGGCTCGCGCCGCGCCTGCCGCGCTTCGCGGCCGCGCATCCGCACATCTCGATCTCGCTGCATCCGGACGTGGCGCTCGCGCCGCTGCGCAAGCGCGACCGCATCGACGTCGCGCTGCGCTACGGGCCCGGCACGTGGCCCGGCGTCGTCGCCGAGAAGCTGATGAACGAGACGATCTTTCCGGTCGCGAGCCCGGCGTATCGCAATCGCGACGGCGTCGTGCCGCGCACGCCGGCCGACCTCGTGCGCGCGACGCTGCTGCGCCATCCCGCGCAGCCGTGGGAACCGTGGTTCCAGGCCGCGCGGCTCGACCTCACCGAATCCGCGCGCGCGCCGCGCTTCACCGATGCGAACGCGCTGATCGATGCGGCGCGGCAAGGCCGCGGCGTCGCGCTCGCACGGCGCTCGCTGATCGAGCCCGAACTCGCGGACGGCACGCTCGTGCGCGTGTCGACGGTGCGCATCACCGACGTGTACGCGCACTACGTCGTGTGGCGCCCCGGCCATCCTCGCGAAGCGGCGATCCGCACCTGGCTCGACTGGCTGCGCAGCGAAGTGCGGCGCAGGACGCCGCGGCGCTGACGCCGCCTGCCGGCACGCTCATGCGCGCGTCGGCGGCACGACCTTGTCGAGCGTGATCGGCAGATCCCGCACCCGCACGCCGGTCGCGTGATAGACCGCGTTGGCGATCGCGGCCGGCACGCCGGTGATCCCGATCTCGCCGATGCCGCGAATGCCGAGCGGATTGAAATGCGTGTCGCTTTCGTCGACGAAACTCACGTCGAGCTCGCCGATGTCCGCGTTCACGGGGACGTGATATTCGGCGAGATTCGCGTTCGTGAAGCGGCCGTGCCGCACGTCGAGATGCGAGCCCTCCTCGAGCGCCGTGCCGAACCCCCACACCATTCCGCCGATCAACTGGCTGCGCGCCGTCTTCGCGTTGAGCACGCTGCCGACGCTGTAGACGCCGACGATGCGCGGTACGCGAAGCGTGCCGAGCGCGGCATCGACGTGCACTTCGGCAAACACCGCGCCGAACGAATGGGACGCATAGCGCGACTTCTCGTCGCCCGGCTTCGTCGTCGCCTGCGCGTCGATCGGCCGGCCGCCGGCACGCGCGATCACCGCCGCCGCCGGATCGCGCCGCGCCGGGTCGCCGCGCTGCACGACCCAGCCGTCGTCGACCGTCACGTCGTCGGCCGCGGCGCCGTGCAGCGGCGACCCGGGATCGGCGATCGCCAGCGCAACCAGCTTGGCGCGCGCCTGCAACGCGGCCTCGCGCACGGCCGGCGCCACGCTCGCCGCCGACTGCGAGCCGCCCGACACCGGCGCGCGCGGCAGGCTGGAATCGCCGAGCACGAAGCGCACGCTCTGCGGCGCGAAGCCGAGCGCGTCGGCCGCGACCTGCGTCATCACCGTGTAGGTGCCGGTGCCGATGTCCTGCGTGCCCGACGCGACTTCGGCCGTGCCGTCCGGCAAGATGCGCGCGCTCGCCGACGCCTCGCTGCGGTTGGCCGGATACGTGGCGGCCGCCATCCCGAGGCCGATCAGCGTGTGGCCGTCTCGCATCGTGCGCGGCGCGCCGGTGCGGCGCGACCAGCCGAAGCGCCGCGCGCCGACCTCGTAGCACTCGCGCAGCTTGTTGCTCGACCACGGCTTGCCGTCCTGCGGATCGACCTGCGCGTAATTCGCGAGCCGCAGCGCGACCGGGTCCATGCCGAGCCGCCACGCGAGCTCGTCCATCGCCGATTCCAGCGCGAACGAGCCGGACGCCTCGCCGGGCGCGCGCATGAACGTCGGCGTGCCGACGTTCAGCGACACGATCCGGTGCGTGGTCGCCTGGTTCGGCACCGCGTACATGATCCGCGCAGGCATCCCGCACATTTCCGTCCAGTCCTCGAACGTCGACGTCGTGACGATCGAGTCGTGACGCATCGCCGTCAACGTTCCGTCCCGGCGTGCGGCCAGCACGACGCGCTGCTCGGTGAACGGCCGACCGCCGACCGGACCGAACATCTGCGGCCGCGTCAGCGCAAGGCGAACCGGGCGCCCCACCTGCTTCGCGGCCATCGCGCACAACGACACGTGCGACCACGACGAACCCTTGCAGCCGAAGCCGCCGCCGAGGAACGGCGAAATCACGCGCACCTGTTCCGGCGCAATGCCGAACACGGCGGCCACCGCCGTGCTCGCGCCCGACACGCCCTGCGTCGCATCGTGCAGCGTGAGCGTCGGGCCGTCCCAGTGCGCCATCGTCGCGTGCGGCTCGATCGGGTTGTGGTGCTGCATCGGCGTCGTATAGGTTGCGTCGATGCGCACCGCGCCTTCGCGCAGGCCGGCATCGACGTCGCCGCGCTGCGTGTCCATCGGGCGCCCCTGCTGCTTCGGCGGCACGCGTGCGCCGCGCTTCGCATGCGCGAAATCGAGCGCGGCATCGGTCGCGCGATAGCGCACCCGCACGGCATTCGCGGCGTCGGTCGCCTGCTCGAGCGTTTCGGCGACGACGACCGCAACGGGTTCGTTGCTGTAGCGCACCGTGTCGTCCTGCAGCAGCGTGAGCCGCCGCCCGGCGGGCGGCGACAGCGGCGGCCGGCCGCCGTTGGGCAGCCGCATCGCGTTCTCGTGCGTCATCACGAGCAGCACGCCCGGCATCGCGCGGGCGCGGGCCGTGTCGATCGACTCGATCCGCCCGGATGCGATCGTGCTCGTGACGAGCACCGCGTGCGCGAGCCGCGCATCGGGAAACTCGGCCGCGTAGTGCGCGCCGCCCGTCACCTTCAGTACGCCGTCGACACGGTCGAGCGGCTGTCCGGTCAGCGTGTTCATGCCACACCTCCCGTCGTTCCGGCCGCGGTGGTCACCGCGCGCACGATCGCGCGCTGCGCGAGCGCGACCTTGAAGCCGTTGCCGTCGAGCGGCCGTGCGTCGCGCAGGGCGAGCGCGGCCGCTTCATTCAGCGCGGCATCGGTCAACGCATGGCCGGCGAGACGCTGCTCCGCTTGCGTCGCACGCAGCGGCTTGTGCGCGACGCCGCCGAGCGCGATCCGCGCATCGGCGACGCGCGGGCCGTCCATCCGCAGGGCCGCCGCGACCGACACCAGCGCGAACGCGTAGCTCGCGCGGTCGCGCACCTTCAGATAGTGCGCATGGTCGGCAAAGCGCGGCGGCGGCAAGTCCACCGCGGTGATCAGCTCGCCCGGTTCGAGCGTCGTGTCGAGATCGGGACGATCGCCCGGCAACCGGTGAAACGACGCGAACGGAATCTGCCGTTCGCCACGCGGGCCGCTCACCTGCACGACGGCGTCGAGCGCGGCGAGCGCGACGCTCATGTCCGACGGGTTCACCGCCACGCACTGCGGGCTCGCGCCGAGGATCGCGTGCATCCGGTTATGGCCGCCAATCGCCGCGCAGCCGCTGCCCGGCTCGCGCTTGTTACACTGCGCGAACGCGGGATCGTAGAAATACGGGCAGCGCGTGCGCTGCATCAGGTTGCCGCCGACGGTCGCCATGTTGCGCAATTGCGCGGACGCGCCGGCGAGCAGCGCCTGCGACAGCAGCGGATAGTCGGCGCGGATGCGCGGATGATCGGCCGCATCGCTGTTGCGCACGAGCGCACCGATGCGCACCCCGCCGCCGGGCAGCGCATCGACCGTGTCGAGGCCCGCGATGCGCGTAATGTCGATGAGCGCGACGGGCCGCGCGACGCCGCCCTTCATCAGGTCCAGCAGGTTCGTGCCGCCGCCGATGAACGTCGCGCCGGGCCGTTGCGCCGCGCGCACGGCGCCGGCGACGTCGGTCGCGCGTTCGTAGGAGATCGCTTCCATTGCGCTGCCCTCCGCCGGCTAGCCGTGCGCCGCATGCGCGGCGCGCACGGCGGCGACGATGTTCGGGTACGCGCCGCAGCGGCACAGGTTGCCGCTCATGCGCTCGCGGATCTCGTCGTCCGACAGGCGCGCGGGCGGGCGCCGCACGTCGTCGGTGGCGGCGCTGCCGGCGCCCGCCGCGAACTCGTCGAGCAGCGCGGTCGCCGAGCAGAGCTGGCCGGACGTGCAGTAGCCGCACTGGAACGCATCGTATTCGACGAACGCGCGCTGCACCGGGCTCAGCACGCCGTCGCGCGCCAGCCCTTCGACGGTCGTGATCCGCTCGCCTTCGTGCATCACCGCGAGCGTCAGGCATGCGTTGATCCGCCGCCCGTCGACGAGCACCGTGCACGCACCGCACTGCCCGCGATCGCAGCCCTTTTTCGTGCCCGTGAGCCCGGCGTATTCGCGCAGTGCGTCGAGCAGCGTGACGCGCGGTTCGAGCTGCAGCGTGTACGCCCGCCCGTTGATGTCGAGATGCACGGGCTGCGCGGGCACCGTATCGCGACGGGGCGCAGCCGGTGCGGATGCCGCGCGCGGCGGCTGCGAGTGAACGTGCGAGGCGGCGCCGACGGTCGCTGCCGCCGCCGCGGATTGCAGGAAGCGCCGTCGTGCGGCGCTGGAAGGCGTATCGTGCGGCAACGGCGGCACCGCCGAATGACCGGGCCCGAGCGGCGACGGGGCCGCATCGCGCGCCGGTTCGGCAGGCGGAGAATCGGATCGATCGCTGGACATGGCTTCTGCTCGCTCCATGGTTGACGGACGCAGACGTGCCGCCCGTGCCCGGATGGCAGCGCGGTCGGCATGCGCATCGGCAAAGAGCAATTCCGGTGCCGCGAACCCGCGGAGCGCCGCGCCGATGCACGGTGCCGGCGCCGGTCCGCGGCGCGCACGCACGACGGCCGCGCCGTGTCGCGGATGAGCGCGCTTTCATGACGCCACGCTGGCGCGCGGCTGGCCGTTCGCTGACGAAGCGGCAATAACGCCCGATTTTTTGGGCGTGAGCGGCCGCACGTCGATCGCAAGTTGCCGGGAGCATGCGCGATGCCATGCATGACGCCCACGTCGCCGTGGCCGGGTCGCGGCAACGCGCACCGTGTAAATGCGCGCAGCATCCGCCGCTGCTGGAAAATTCCGCCACGCGTGCCGACGGATCGCAGCGAAGGCATTCGGTCAGCCTGACGAAAACATCTCGCGATCGCGCCCGACCGCAAACGATTCACCGAAACGTCGCATCGCGGCGGCATACTCGAAAACGTTTCCCGATCAGTCTGCCAGGAGAGAAGTCATGCGTCGCGTTTCCGTCGCCGTCGTTCTGTGTGCCGCCGTTTTCGTCGCCGCGTGCAGCGACGACGCAGCGCACGACGCCAACGCGACCGACGCTGCGCCGCCGGCCGGCGCATCGAGCGACGCTGCCAGCGCGTTCAACAGCGACGCGCCCGCGAACGCCGCCGCATCCGACGCCGCGCCGCTCGCGCCGCCCGTCGTGCACTATCCGCCCGATGACGACGACGATGCGAAGTCCGCCACGAACGCGGCCGCATCGGGCGCCGCCGCGTCGTCGCCGGGTTGATCTCGCCATCGCGCGATATGAGTCGGTACCGCTCGGGGAGAGCCGCTGGCCCGCGCGGCGAGCCGCCATCGGCGTGACGTCACGGTGGGCGACGGCGCGAACGGCACGCGCACTGCACGTTGTCGCGCCGCTTCGCGGGCCCGTCGGGCACGGCCGGCCGAGCGCTTCGAAGCCGGCCGCCGTCGGCCGCGTCCGCGCGTCGTTGCAAGCACAACGGCACGGCGTGCGCCGCGCCACCCGCCCGTCAGACCGCGTGCACGAGCGCGCGCTCGACGAGCGCGGCCTCGAAGCCGTCGTCCGCGTCGCGAAAGCGCAGCGGCGCCGCGCAATGCACCAGCGTGTCGACGAAGTATTTCGCACGCGGCCACGGCCCGAAGCCGGCCGCCGTGTTGATGTGCCCGGCATCGCCGAGGTTCACGAACGCGCTGCCCAGGCGCTGCGCGAGCGCGCGCGCGTCGGCGAGCGGCATCCACGGGTCGGTCTCGCTGCCGATCACGATCGACGGCACGGCGAGCCGGCGCGCGTCGAACGGCCCGGCAAACGTGAATTTCTTCGGGCTGGCCGGCGCGACGAACAGCACGCCTGCCACATCGCCCACATGCGGCCACTGCGCGAGCGCATGCGCGGCCGCGAGGCAGCCGAAGCTGTGCGCGGCGAGCACGAACGGGCCGCGCTCGCGATCGAGCAGCGCGCGCACAGATTGCGCCCAGCCCGCGAGATCGGGCGCATCCCAGTCGTGCTGCTCGACGCGCAACGAGCGCGGGAACTGCCGCTCGAGCCACGTCTGCCAGTGAGCGCCTTCACTGCCGTGCAGGCCCGGAACGGTGACGAGCCGCGGCGGCCACGCCGATTTGCTGCATGCGCGCATGATTGCCCTCGCTTGCTTGAAGACGAGGTTCGATTGTGGCGTCGGGTGCGCGTCGGCCGAACCAATATTTTGTGCTTTGCTTTTGCGCGCGGCGGCGGCCTGGCGGCGGTCCGGCGACGGCGTGACCGGCGCAGGTCCCGCACGACGGCGCAATGTGCCGCGAAACCGTAGAATGTGGGCTTCCCGTCAGCTTCACATGGAACCGGCCTCGGCGCGCGACGCGCCGGCCGTCGTCAGGAGACACCCGATGTCCGCTACGTCCGCCGGCGCGCCGCGCCCGGCTTCGCTCGCCATTCCCGTGACGCGCCTCGCCGGCGTGCGCGCGCTCGCGCAATGAAGATCCTGTTCCATTCGCCGCATCAGGATGCGGGCGCATGGCGCGACGAGATCGCGCGTGCGCTGCCCGAAGCCGAACTGCGCGCATGGCAACCGGGCGATACGGCCGCCGCCGACTACGCGCTCGTGTGGCGTGCGCCGCGCGAGTTCTTCGCGCCGCGCGACGGCCTGCGCGCGATCTTCAACCTCGGCGCGGGCGTCGATGCGCTGCTCGCGCTCGACCGCGCGCATCCGGGCACGCTGCCCGCGCACGTGCCGTTGGTGCGGCTCGAAGACTCGGGCATGGCGCAGCAGATGGTCGAATACGTGACGCACGCGGTGCTGCGCTACCTGCGCCGTTTCGACGAATACGACCTGCAGCAGCGCGAACGCCGCTGGCAGCCGCTCGAACCGCATGCGCGCGCGAGCTTCACCGTCGCGGTCCTCGGTCTCGGCGTGCTCGGCGCCGAGGTCGCCCGCGCGCTCGCCGCGCTCGGCCTGCCGGTGCGCGGCTACAGCCGCAGCGCGAAGCAGCTCGACGGCGTCACGACCTTCGCCGGCGACGGCGCGTTCGACGCGTGCATCGGCGGCGCGAAGGTGCTCGTGAACCTGTTGCCGAGCACGCGCGACACCGACGGCATCCTGTCGGCGCGCGCGTTCGCGCGGCTCGCGCGCGGCGCGTACGTCGTCAACGTCGCGCGCGGCGCGCATCTCGTCGAAGCCGACCTGCTCGACGCGCTCGCGAGCGGCCAGGTCGCCGCGGCCACGCTCGACGTGTTCCAGCACGAGCCGCTGCCGGACGACCATCCGTTCTGGCACGCGCCGCGCATCACGATCACGCCGCACAGCTCGGCCGAGACGCTGCGCGCGGAAGCGGTCGAGCAGATCGCCCGCAAGATCCGCGCGTTCGAGCACGGCGCGCCCGTGAGCGGCATCGTCGACTACGCGCGCGGCTACTGAATTCCGCACAAAGAGCAACCAGGAGACAACCATGACGCTCCCCACCGCCGTCAAGATCGTCGAAGTCGGCCCGCGCGACGGGCTGCAGAACGAGAAGACCTTCGTGCCGACCGACGTGAAGATCGCGCTCGTCGACCGGCTGTCGCGCGCCGGCTTCCGCAACGTCGAGGCCGCGTCGTTCGTGTCGCCGAAATGGGTGCCGCAGATGGCCGACGGCGCCGACGTGATGGCCGGCATCGAGCGCCGCGCGGGCACCGTGTACTCGGTGCTCACGCCGAACCTGAAGGGCTTCGAGAACGCGCTCGCCGCACGCGCGGACGAAGTCGTGATCTTCGGCGCGGCGAGCGAGGCGTTCTCGCAGCGGAACATCAACTGCAGCATCGCCGAGAGCATCGCGCGCTTCGAGCCCGTCGCGAAGGCCGCGAAGGACGCGGGCCTGCGGCTGCGCGGCAGCGTGTCGTGCGCGCTCGGCTGCCCGTACCAGGGCGAGGTGCCGATCGCGTCGGTCGTCGACGTCGTCGAGCGCTTCGCGGCGCTCGGCTGCGACGAGATCGACATCGCCGACACGATCGGCGTCGGCACGCCGAAGCGCACGCGCGAAGTGCTCGCGGCGGTCACGCGCGTGTTCCCGCGCGAACGCCTGTCGGGCCACTTCCACGACACCTACGGCCAGGCGCTCGCGAACATTTACGCGGCGCTGTTCGAAGGGATCGAGATCTTCCACGCGTCGGTCGCGGGCCTCGGCGGCTGCCCGTACGCGAAGGGCGCGACCGGCAATGTCGCGACCGAGGACGTGCTGTACCTGATGCAGGGCCTCGGCATCGATACCGGCATCGATCTCGCGCAGGTCGTCGCGGCCGGCGATTTCATCTCGAACGCGATCGGCCGCGCGAACGTGTCGCGCGCCGGTCGTGCATTGCTCGCCAAGGCGCAGAGCGCGGCCGACGCCGCGAACTGCGTCTGATCACCTCGTTCCACGGATTCCTCGACATGACGACACCCGCTTCATTCGATTCCCTCCCCGATTCCGCGCGACGCGTCGCGCTGCTGCTGCGCGAGCGCGGCCACGCGAAAGGCATCGTGATGCTCGCCGAAACCGGCAAGACGTCGGCCGAGGCCGCGGCCGGGCTCGGCTGCTCGGTCGCGCAGATCGCGAAGTCGATCCTGTTTCGCCGGCAGGCCGACGGCGCGCCCGTGCTGGTCGTCGCGAGCGGCGTCAACCGCGTGGACGAAAGGAAGGTCGCCGCGCAGGTCGGGCCGGTCGGCCGTGCGGACGCGAAGTTCGTGCGCGACAACACCGGCTATGCGATCGGCGGCGTGTGCCCGATCGGCCATCTGGTCGAACCCGTCACGCTGATCGACGCCGACCTGCTCGCGCTCGACAGCCTGTGGGCCGCCGCCGGCCATCCGCACGCGGTGTTCAACCTGTCGCCGCACGAACTCGTGTCGCTGACGGGCGCGCCGGTCGCGGACGTCGCGTTGCGGGAGCCCGCATGAGCGACGCGACGATGCCGGTCGCCACGGTCGCGTCGCCGTGCACCGACGTCTGCCGGATCGATCCGCGCACCGACTGGTGCGCGGGCTGCCTGCGCACGCGCGGCGAGATCAAGGGATGGCGTACGTCGGACGACGATGCGAGGCGCGCGCTGCTCGCGCGGCTGGACGCGCGACGGCGCCTGGTCGCGGGCAGCGAGACATAAAAAAAAGCCGTTCAGCCTCACGGGCGAACGGCATCGAGATCGGAATCCTGTGAACGTGATCAACGTCACAGCCCGCATCATACGAGCGACGCGACCGCATCGCATCGGGTGTTTCCCTACAACTTCTTACAGCGCTTTTCGCGGCCGCGCGCGACGCTCGCGTGACGCCATTCGCGCGCAATCTCCGTTCCCGACACGTGCGTTCGACCGAACGCGGCGCGGGCGCGCAACCGCGCCGAATCGTATGACCGTTTCAGTTGCCGACCGCCGCGCGACGCGTGGGCACGATGCGCCAGCCGAGGTTCACACCGGCCGCCGCGAGCAGGATCAGCAGCGCGCCGAACACCTGCGTCCACGCGAGCGTCTGTCCGAACGCGACGCGATCGACGGCGATCGCGACGACCGGATAGACGAACGACAGCGCGCCCGTCATCGCGGTCGGCAGCTTCTGGACCGCGCCGTACAGCAGCACGTACATCAGCCCCGTGTTGACGATGCCCAGCACGATCAGGTCGGCCCATTGCCCGGCCGTCGCCGGCAAGGTGTCGAAGTGCGCGAACGGCGCGAGCAGCAGGATGCCGAGGCCGACCTGCAGCAGCGCGAGGAGATGCGGCGGCGTGCCCTTCAGGTGCTTCGTGATGATCGACGAGATCGCATACAGGAACGCGGCGCCGAGCGACAGCGCGACGCCTGCCAGATACTCGCCGGGCACCGCGAGCACGGCCGGTTCGACGCGCACCACGAACACGAGCCCGGCGAACGCAAGCGTGAGCCATGCGACCGTCGACGCGGTGATCCGCTCGCGGAACACGATGGCGCCGAGTGCGACGAGCATGAACGGTTGGGTGTTGTAGACGGCCGTCGCCATCGAGATCGACGCGCGCGAATAGGCGGCGAACAGCAGCAGCCAGTTCGCGACGATCGCGAGGCTGCCGAGCGTCGTGAGCACGAGCATCCGCGGCGAGAACAGCGAGCGGCGCAGGAAGCCGAACGCCGCGCAGACGATCGCGAGCGTCGCGGCGCCGAACACGCAGCGGAAGAACACGACATTGGTCAGCGGCTGCTGCGACGACATCACGAGCCAGCCGATCGTGCCGGACATCAGCATCGCGACGATCATCTCGGCGGCGCCGCGGCGAATTTCATTCGAGGCCATCAGGAACTCCGTTGAAGAGCGGGGATGAGTCGATTCTAGAAACTTGCTTTCGCCGCGACCATGGCTAAACTGAAGTGAATCAGCCGATTCACCTTCGAAAGCAAAGCGATCATGCCAAAACGCCTTTCCCCGCCCGTCGTCGCGGCGCTCGACGCGACCGACCGCGCGATCCTCGCCGCGCTGGCCGACGACGCACGCATCGCGACCAGCGAACTCGCGCGGCAGATCGGGCTGTCGGCGCCCGCGACCGCCGACCGCGTGCGGCGGCTCGAGGCGCAGGGCGTGATCGCCGCGTTCACCGTCGAGCTCGACCCGCGCGCGCTCGGCTACACGCTGCAGGCGATCGTCCGCGTGAAGCCGCTGCCGGGTCAGTTGCACCTGGTCGAGGAGTTGCTGCGGCGGATTCCCGAATTCGTCGAATGCGACAAGGTCACCGGCGACGATTGCTTCATCTGCCGGCTCTACCTGCGCACGATCGAGCACCTCGACGACATCCTGTCGAAGGTGACGGAACGCGCGGAGACGAGTACCGCGATCGTGAAATCGACACCCGTGCCGCGACGCCTGCCGCCGCTCGTCGAAGACGACCACGCGCATCGCTGAGCCGCAGGCGCCCCGTCCCGTCAGCCGCAGGCGACCCACCTCGCCAACCGCAGGCGGCGCAGTCAACCATCCTCGGACGGCACACGCCGCCGCCCGCACCGTCACGCGGCCGGCTCGCGCGCATCGAAGAACGCGAGCAGTTCGTCGATCAGCGCGCCAGGCGCTTCTTCAGGAATGTAGTGCCCGCAGTCGAGCGCGCGGCCGCTGACGTCGCGCGCGACGCGCCGCCACTCGTCGAGCGGGTCGAAGCAGCGGCCGACGACGCCGTGCTCGCCCCACAGCACGCGCAGCGGACACGCGACCTTGTTGCCGCGTTCGAGATCCGCACGGTCGTGCTCGAGATCGATCGTCGCCGACGCGCGGTAGTCCTCGCACATCGCATGCACGGCGCCGGGCTGCGCGAGCGCCGCCCGGTACGCGTCGAGCGCCTCCGGTGCGAACGGCGCGAGCCCGGCCGACCGGTTGCCCATCACGCGCTCGATATACGCATCGGTGTGCGCGCCGATCAGCGTCTCGGGCAGCGGCTCGGGCTGGATCAGGAAGAACCAGTGGAAATATGCGGTCGCGAACGCGCGATCGGTTTTCTCGTACATCGCGAGCGTCGGCGCGATGTCGAGCAGCATCATCCGCTCGACGGCATCCGCATGATCGAGCGCGAGCCGGTGCGCGACCCGTGCGCCGCGATCGTGCGCGCACACGTGGAAATGCGCGAAGCCGAAATGCCGCATCACGGCGACCTGGTCCGCCGCCATCGCCCGTTTCGAATACGGCGCGTGCCGCGCGTCGCTCGGCGGCCGGCCCGATGCGCCGTAGCCACGCAGGTCGGTGGCGATCACCGTGAAGTGATTCGCGAGCGTCGCGGCAACGCGATGCCAGATCATGTGGGTCTGCGGATGTCCGTGCAGCAACAGCAGCGGCGGACCCGCGCCTCCTTTGACACCGAAAATGTCGGTGTCCTGCACCGTCACGCGAAACGGTGCAAACGCCTCAAACGACATGGTTTGTTTCTCGTTGGTTTGTTATGGCGGCTATTTTAGAAGCGCCGGCGCGTCTTCACAGCGGCGTCGCCATCCGAAACCGTAGAAAGAGAACACTCACTCGATTGCCCGCACACCGCGGCATTTGGTAAGCTCGCGTAGAATCGCACGACCGTTCGTATTAATATGAACTTCCGGTCGCGCAACTACACTCGAATACCGTTCGACCGCAACGCCCCCGGAGACATCACATGGCATTGCCCACCGTCCTGCAGAACCTGACGCTGCCCGTCATCGCGTCGCCGATGTTCATCGTCAGCTACCCCGAACTCGTGCTCGCGCAATGCAAGGCGGGCATCGTCGGCTCGTTCCCCGCGCTCAACGCGCGTCCGGCCGAACTGCTCGACGAGTGGCTCACGCAGATCCAGTCGGAACTCGCCGACCACAAGGCGAAGCACCCCGATGCGGTGATCGGCCCGATCGCGGTCAACCAGATCGTCCACCAGTCGAACGCGCGGCTCGAGCACGACGTGCGCGTATGCGTCGAGCACAAGGTGCCGATCTTCATCACGAGCCTGCGCGCGCCGGCGCGCGAGATCGTCGACGCGGTGCACGGCTACGGCGGCATCGTGCTGCACGACGTGATCAACCTGCGCCACGCGCAGAAGGCGCTCGAAGCCGGCGTCGACGGGCTGATCCTCGTTGCGGCCGGCGCGGGCGGCCACGCGGGCACGACGTCGCCGTTCGCGCTGGTCGGCGAAGTGCGCAAGATCTTCGACGGCCCGATCGTGCTGTCCGGCTCGATCGCGAACGGCGGCTCGATCCTCGCCGCGCAGGCGATGGGCGCCGACCTCGCGTACATGGGCACGCGTTTCATCGCGACGCAGGAAGCGCATGCGATCGACGACTACAAGCACGCGATCCTGAACGCGAAATCGTCGGACATCATCTACACGAACCTCTTCACGGGCGTGCACGGCAACTACATCCGCGAGAGCATCGAGAAGGCCGGCCTCGATCCGGACGCGCTGCCGGAATCCGACAAGACCAAGATGAATTTCGGCAGCGACAAGACGAAGGCGTGGAAGGACATCTGGGGCGCCGGCCAGGGTGTCGGCCTGATGGACGATCTGCCGAGCGTGGGGGCGCTCGTCGAGCGGCTCAAGCGCGAGTACGACGACGCGAAGGCGCGGCTCGGCATCCCGCGCTGACGGATGCGGCGGCCGTCGCGGCCGCCGTCGGCGCGAGCGCGTCGAACCAAGCAAAAAGCGCGAACCGCAACGGTTCGCGCTTTTTTCATTGTCCCGCTGCGGCGGACGACGCGGCTCAGACCGCGCGCTTCATCCGCGTGATCGGCAGCACGCGCAGGCTCGATTCGATCGACGGGCACAGCGACTGCCCTTCGAAGCGCGCGGCCAGGAAATCGACGAACGAGCGCACTTTCGCGGAGACGTGACGACGGCTCGCGTACACCGCATAGATCGGCGCCTCGTGCGGCGGCACCGAATCGAGCAGCACCGGCACGAGCCGGCCCGCTTCGATGTCGTCGCCGACCACTTCGGTGCCGAGCAGCGCGATGCCCGCGCCGGCGAGCACGGCCGCGCGCAGCCCTTCGAGATGGTTCACGATCAGGTTGCCGTTCAGGCTCACGCGCGACGCGGCGGCCGCGTCGATCATCAGCGAATCGAGCATCGTCGAATTCGAATCGCGCCGCAGGTAGTTGTGGTTCGCGAGATCGGCGATCGTCTGCGGCGTGCCGCGCTTCTCCAGATAGTCGGGCGACGCGACCAGCAGGATGTGCGCGGTCGCGATCTGCCGCGCGACCAGCGACGACGATTTCAATCCGTTCGGCGCCGCGCGCACCGCGACGTCGTAGCCTTCCTCGATCAGGTCGACCACGCGATCGGACAGCGTCATGTCGACGGTCACGTCCGGGAAGCGCCCCGCGTAATCGGTGACGGCCTGCATCACGTGCCGCAGCCCGAACGCGGACAGCGACGTCACGCGCAGCCTGCCCTGCGGCACCACGCTCGCGGCGCCGACGGCCTGGCCGGCTTCGTCGAGTTCGGACAGCGCCTGCACGAGGCGCTCGTAGTATTCGCGCCCCGCCTCGGTCGGCGCGACGCGTCGTGTCGTGCGATGCAGCAGCCGCGCGCCGAGCTGCTGCTCGAGGTGCATCACGTGCTTGCTCGCCATCGCCGCCGACATCTGCATGCGCTCCGCCGCGCCGACGAAGCTGCCCACTTCGACGACGTAGCGAAACACATTCATGCTGACGAGGGTATCCATCGAACTAGCTCGCAATCCCGGGGGAATCAACCAATTACGAGATAGGGTAACAAAGGCGAGGAAACAGAAAGGTCAAGAAAGGCAAAACGGCGTCGCGGGTGGCGGCGCCGTTTCGGGCGGGAAAACATGCATCCGGAACGCGCGTTCGACGCGCGCGGCCGGCGCACCGATCGCGCGGGTGCGTCAGAACTTCGCGCGGATGCCGGCGCCGAACGTGTTGCCGGTCGACAGGCCGCTGATGTGGTCGTTCATGTACGCCGCGTAGACGTCGGTGCGCTTGGACAGCGGATAGTCGTAGCCGACGGCCCAGGTCTGGCGCGTCTGGTCGAGGCCGCCGGCGTCGCGCGAGTACGCATACGACGCCATCGCGTTGCCCACGCCGATCGGCACCGACACGCCGCCCTGCGCGGTGTTCACGTGCCAGCTGCCCGCGACCTGATCGTTCTTCGTATACATGTACTGGCCGAACAGCTTCACGAGCTTCAGGTCGTAGGTCGCGCCGACCAGCGCGATACCCTGGCTCTTCATGCCGGTCACGAGCGCGCTCAGATCCTGCGGGCCGTTGTTGAAGTTCACGTACTGATACATCGCGGTCGCCGCGAACGGGCCGTTCGCGTAGTTGAACTGCGCGCTCCACTTCTTCGAACGGTTGTCGCCGGCCTGGTTGCCGAGCGCGTACATCGCGCCGAAATTCAGGCCACCGAACGAAGGCGACGTATAACCCACCGCGTTGTTCCAGCCCGAATCGCCGACCGCACCCTGGTCGCTCGGATAGGTCGGGAACGTGCCGAGGCCGAGGAACACGTGGTACACCATCGGCGAGAAGGTGTACGAGTCGTAGAACGGGTTGAACAGGATCGTCGAGAGGAACAGGTGCGTCGTCAGGCGGCCTGCCGTCACCGTGCCGTACGGCGAGCTGATGCCGACGTACGCGTTGCGCGCGAAGAACGTGTCGCCCTGGAAGCGGCCGTACTGGCCGTTCTGCGCCCGGAAGAAGCTCTCCAGCGTGAAGATCGCCTTGTAGCCGCTGCCCAGATCCTCGGCGCCGTGCAGGCCCCAGTACGAGGTCGACATCCCGCCGCCCGACACGTTCCATGCGCGATCGCCGCCCGGAAACTTGGTGGCGCCGACCCACTCGTCGACCTGGCCGTAGAGCGAGACGCTCGACTGCGCATGGACGGGTGCGGCGGCCGCCACGCAGGCGGCTGCGGCGATCAGCTTGACGGACGTGCGCGATGCACGGCGGGCGAATGCTTTCATGGGATCTCCAGGGTTTTGTCGAATAGTCGATGAGTGGCGCGAGCGTTGTTGTTTGGAGCCGAGTGCTTGCGTCGTATGGGGCGCAGCCATCTTTACGGATCATTCGTCCGGCCAAAATTGCGCACACTTATTGCGGGTATAGCGCCAGCATTAACTTCGCGGAATGTGTCCATGGCCGGCTGCACGCGGCGGCCCGGCGCGAACGCGGCCGCACGGGCGGGCGGCGGCATGGCATGCGCGTACCGGGCGCGAAAGATAGCGCAATGCGGCGGGAAAATCAGCGGAAATGTGCGCGCGACTGTGGCGAATTCGCATCAGCCGGCAACGGGACGAGCGCCGGAGCGCTCAGTTTCGGTAGAACGAAGAGAAAGAAGGCGAGTGTGCGGACTCTTCCTGCGAGCGGGGCGGCGGCATCGGGCGGCCGCCGCGCTCCTCGTTGTAGCGGGCGACGTCGGCGCGGATCGAGCCGGCCCGCAGCGGGACGTTGCCGCCGCCTGGCGGGCGCGGCATCTGGCGGACTTCGGCGCTGATCGGACGATACGGGCTTTGCGCGGCGTAATGGCCGTACGACGGCGTCGGGCGCAGCCCCCAGCGGGAACCGGACGCGCTCACACCGCCGGGACGCACGCCGGCAGGCGCAGGCACGCGACGCCAGACCGGGTCGCCGCCGGCGCCGCGGGCCGGTTGACCGTACGCACGCATGTCGCCGCCGCCGAAACCGTGGCCGCCGAACCCGTGACCGCCGTGGGGCGGCTGGGCCAGCGCGAGCGGCATCAGCAGTGCGCCGAGCACGCCTGCCACCCATCGTCCGATCTTCCGTTTCACCCGTTCCGTCATCGTTCCGTGCCCATCGACGCCCGCCGTCGGCTCCTTTCGGCCGACCCAAGGCTTTCAGCAGTAATTTATGAGCGGGCGGAAAGTGTGTCGAGCCAAAAAGTGTTATGTCGCCGGCATCGGTGTAACACCATGTTACTGCTAGGTTTTTTCGCTTCGGCGCACGATCGCGACAGCACATTCTTCTGCGGTTTCAGGCTCGATCGGGCAGATGCGACGGCCGCCATCTCATGCGGACGATTCATCAATCGATTCGCACAATGAATTTGTGTAGTGAATCGCCAGCCGCGACAATGACGCCATCTGCGCGCGCGACGCGCGCCTTCGCCATTTCCGAGTCGAGTTTCCCGATGGCCCGTCCCCGTTTTCTTCCCGACAACTTCACGCTCGCGCTCGTGGGCACCGTCGTGCTCGCGAGCCTGCTGCCCTGCCGCGGCCCGGCCGCCCATGCGTTCAACTGGGCGACCAACGTCGCCGTCGGCCTGCTGTTTTTCCTGCACGGCGCGAAACTGTCGCGCGAAGCCGTCGTCGCGGGCGCGACGCACTGGCGGCTGCACGCGCTCGTGCTGCTCAGCACGTTCGCGCTGTTCCCGCTGCTCGGCCTCGCGCTGAAACCCGTGCTGCAGCCGCTCGTCACGCCAACGCTGTATGCGGGCGTGCTGTTCCTGTGCACGCTGCCGTCGACGGTCCAGTCGTCGATCGCATTCACGTCGATCGCGAAGGGCAACGTGCCGGCCGCCGTGTGCGCGGCATCGGCGTCGAGCCTGCTCGGGATCTTCGTCACGCCGGCGCTCGTCGGGCTGATGATCACGTCGCAGTCGGCCGCGGCCGCATCGCCGTGGAGCACTGTCGGCAGCATCGTGATGCAGTTGCTCGTGCCGTTCATCGCCGGCCAGTTGCTGCGGCCCGTGATCGGCGGCTGGATCGACCGCAATCGCGGCGTGCTGCGCTTCGTCGACCAGGGCTCGATCCTGCTGGTCGTCTACGTCGCGTTCAGCGAGGCGGTCAACGAGGGGCTGTGGCACCAGATTCCGCCGCGCGCGCTCGGCGGCCTCGTCGTCGTCAACCTCGTGCTGCTCGCGATCGCGCTGCTGCTGACCGCGTTCGTCAGCAAGCGGCTCGGCTTCAACCGCGCCGACCAGATCACGATCATTTTCTGCGGATCGAAGAAGAGCCTCGCGGCCGGCGTGCCGATGGCGAAGGTGATCTTCTCGGCGAACGCGGTCGGCGCGATCGTGCTGCCGCTGATGCTGTTCCACCAGATCCAGCTGATGGCGTGCGCGGCGCTCGCGCAGCGCTGGGGCGCCCGCGACACGAGCGGCGAGGACGAGGGCGACGCGACAGCCGCGTCCGGCGCGCTGAGCACGAGCAAACGCTGACGCGTCCGGGAGGCGCGATGGCCGCTGCTGGCAGCTTTCCGCCTCTCGCCTCTCGCTTCCCGTTTCCTGCTTTTCGCTTTTCGCTTCCCCCCTCCCCCCTCCCGCCTCCCGCCTCCCTCCTCTCGCTTCCCGCCCCTACCAGCCCCGGCCGGGCGCGATGCACCGGCAACGCCCATCGCGTCACGAAATCTTCATTCAATTCTCCGCAAGCGCTGCCGTTAAGCTGGGCGTCCCGTCGATTCGGCTGCCCTCGCCCATGCCCGCGCTCCACTCCGATCCCGCTGTCGCCCGCACCACGCGCCTGATCGCGGATCGCGCGCTCGCCGCCGTTTTCCAGCCGATCGTCGATCTCGGATCGGGGACGGTCGTCGGTTACGAAGGGCTGATCCGCGGGCCCCGTGGCACCGACCTCGAGCCGCCCGCCGCCCTGTTCGCGCAGGCCGCGCGCGAAGGCGAAACCATCGCGCTCGAACGGGCCGCCGCGCTCACCTGCCTCGACGCGTTCGCGGCGCTCGGCTGCGACGGCAAGCTGTTCCTCAATTTCAGCGCGGGCACGATTCTCACGCTCGCCAGCGAACGCGAGCGCGCACGCCAGTTCCTCGGTCGCGCACGGGTCGGCGCCGAGCGCATCGTGATCGAGCTCACCGAGCAGAACGCGATTCCCGACGTCGCGCACATCGGGCCGGCCGTCGCGTCGCTGCGCGACGCCGGCATCCAGTTCGCGCTCGACGACTACGGCACCGCGAACGCGAGCATGAACCTGTGGCTGCGCCTGCACCCGGACGTCGTGAAGATCGACCGCTTCTTCATCCACGACATCGCGCGCGACCCGCTCAAGTTCGAAGCCGTGAAGGCGATGCAGCACTTCGCGCACGCGAGCGGCGCGAAGCTGATCGCGGAAGGCATCGAGAACGAATGCGACCTGATCGTCGTGCGCGACATGGGCATCTGCTGCGTGCAGGGCTTCCTGCTCGGCCGGCCGGACGCGCAGCCGTCGCGGGTGGTCGCGCCGGCCGCGCGCGATGCGATCCGCGCGCCGCACATCGCGGTGTTTCCCGGCGTGACGCGCGCGGTGCGGCCGGCCGGCACGATCGCCGGGAAAATGCTCGTGCCCGCCCCGGCGCTGCCGCGCGACGCGACCAGCAACGACGTGCTCGACCTGTTCAACCGGATGCCCGACCTGCACGCGGTCGCGCTCGTCGAGCGCGGGCGGCCCGTCGCGCTCGTGAATCGCCGCGGCTTCATCGATCGTTTCGCGCTGCCGTATCACCGCGAGGTATTCGGGAAGAAGCCGTGCCTGCAGTTCGCGAACGATACGCCGCTGATGATCGACAACGCGACCACGTTCGAGCAACTCGCGATGCTGCTCGCGAGCCACGACCAGCGCTATCTCGCCGACGGCTTCGTGATCACCGAACACGGCCGCTATGTCGGGCTCGGCACCGGCGAAAGCCTCGTGCGCGCCGTGACCGAGATGCGCATCGAGGCCGCGCGCTACGCGAATCCGCTGACGTTCCTGCCCGGCAACATCCCGATCAGCGCGCACATCGACCGGCTGCTCCAGCGCGACGCCGGCTTTCACGCATGCTACGTCGATCTGAACCAGTTCAAGCCGTTCAACGACCAGTACGGCTACTGGCAGGGCGACGAAGTGCTGAAGTTCGCCGCGACGGTGCTGGCCGGCGTGTGCGATCCGCAGCGCGATTTTCTCGGCCACGTCGGCGGCGACGATTTCCTCGTGCTGTTTCAGCGCGACGACTGGCGCGAGCGCGCCGCCGACGCGATCGCGCGCTTCAACGACGGTGCGCAGCTCTTCTACACGCAGGCCGACCGGCTAGCGGGCGGGCTGCGCGGCGAGGACCGCCACGGCAACCCGGCGTTCTTCGGCTTCGTGACGATGGCGATCGGCGCGGTCGGCGTGCCGGCCGGCGCGCACGGCGCGAAACGTTACGGCAGCGACGAGATCGCGTCGGTCGCGGCGCTCGCGAAGCGGCGGGCCAAGCAACAGCCGGACGGGCTCGCGGTCGTCGACCTCGATGCCGGCCGCGCGGCGCTGCGCCATCGCGGCGAACCGCCGGCCATGGCGATGGCGACGGGCTGAACGGCGAACGGTCGACGGGTACGCACTGGTTGCGCACGGAAAGCGCCCGCACACCAGGCGACCCGCCCGATGCCCGTCCCGCACAAGGTCGGGCTGTGGCGCCACGGCTTGCCGCCGTCGCACGCGACGGCCGCGGCACGCCGCACCCCCACGCCGGTCCGCGGCACGCGCTCGCGGCCGCCGCTTTTTCCTGCGCTCGGGCTGCACCGCCCGACACCCACACGCCACCTTGCCTTTTTCTCGTTTTGTTTAGTATTTTTAGTAACGGCGTTTTCGCAGATTAGTGCCTAAACAGCCGTTATTCGCGGGTATTCCCCGGTTATCCGGCCCGAATTCCGCGATAATTTTTACTATACAATCGCTTCCACCCTAAACAAACCGGACCCCGAACGATGGGTACGACCATTCGCGATGTGGCGCGGGCGGCAGAGGTTTCGATCGGCACCGTCTCGCGCGCGCTGAAAAACCAGCCCGGCCTGTCCGAAGCCACCCGTGCACGCATCGTCGAGATCGCGCGGCAGCTCGGCTACGATTCCGCGCAGTTGCGGCCGCGCATCCGCCGGCTCACCTTCCTGCTGCACCGCCAGCACAACCGCTTTCCCGCGAGCCCGTTCTTCTCGCACGTGCTGCACGGCGTCGAGGACGCCTGCCGCGAGCGCGGCATCGTGCCGACGCTGCTCACGGTCGGCCCGAACGACGACGTGCTGCGCCAGATGCGCCCGCACGCACCCGACGCGATCGCGGTCGCCGGCTTCATCGAGCCCGAGACGATCGAGGCGCTCGCCGCCACCGGCCGCCCGCTCGTGCTGATCGACCTGTGGGCGCCCGGGTTGCGCTCGGTCAACATCGACAACGCGACGGGCGCAGCGCTCGCGATGCGCCATCTGCTCGCCACCGGCCGCTCGCGGATCGCCTTCATCGGCGGCTCGGCCGCGCACTACAGCATCGCGCAACGCGCGATCGGCTATCGGCGCGCGTTCTTCGAAGCCGGGCGGCTGTTCGACCCCGCCTACGAAGTGACGATCGACGCGGGGCTCGAC
This sequence comes from Burkholderia sp. ABCPW 11, assembly GCF_001523445.1. Lineage (NCBI taxonomy): Bacteria > Pseudomonadati > Pseudomonadota > Betaproteobacteria > Burkholderiales > Burkholderiaceae > Burkholderia > Burkholderia sp. ABCPW 11. The sequence goes on from NZ_LOVM01000097.1 coordinate 76,053, forward strand.
CCCGACACGGGCGCCGCGCGTGCGATGGAGCAACTGCTCGACGCGCCCGGCCCGCGCCCGGAAGCCGTGTTCGCGTACAACGACGCGGCGGCGCTGGCCGCGCAGCGCGTGTGCCTCGCGCGCGGCCTGCGGATTCCGGACGACATCGCGATCGTCGGCTTCGACGACATCCCGGCCGCCGCACACGCGAGCCCGCCGCTCACGACGCTCGCGGTCGACAAGGAAGCGCTCGGCCGCCGCGGCGTCGAACTGCTGCTCGCCGAAGCGCCCGAGCGCACCGAGATTTCCCTGCCCGTCGAGCTGATCGTGCGGGCCAGCAGCCAGCCCGCCGGCTCCCCGGCACTCGATACCGCCACGGTCCAAGAATCATGAACATGCCCCCGGTCCAATCCCGCGCCGCCGCGCCGGTCAGCCACGCGCAAGCGGCACCGTTCGTCGCGAGCTTCCGCGACCCGTCGTTCCTGCTGTCGCACGTCGAGGACACGCTGCGCTTCTACGCGGCCCACGCATTCGACCCGACGGGCGGCTTCCACCATTACTTCCGCGACGACGGCAGCGTCTACAACCGCACGTCGCGCCACCTCGTCAGCAGTTGCCGGTTCGTCTTCAACTACGCGATGGCGTACCGCCATTTCGGCGACCCGCGCCACCTCGACTACGCGCGCCACGGGCTGCGCTTCCTGCGCGACGCGCACTGGGACGACGCGCTGCAGGGTTACGACTGGGAGCTCGACTGGCGCGACGGCGCGAAGCACGCGACGCTCGACGGCACGCGCCACTGCTACGGGCTCGCGTTCGTGCTGCTCGCGGCCGCGCACGCGACGATGGCCGGCATCGACGAAGCGCGAGCGCTGATCGCCGCAACCTACGAACTCGCCGAGCACCGCTTCTGGGATGCGGCCGCGGGCCTGTATGCGGACGACGCGACGCCGAACTGGCACGTGTCGTCGTATCGCGGCCAGAACGCGAACATGCACATGACGGAAGCGCTGCTCGCCGCCTACGAGGCGACCGGCCACCTCACGTACCTCGATCGCGCGGAAAAGCTCGCCTCCCACATCACGCAACGCCAGGCCGCGCTGTCGGGCGGGCTCGTGTGGGAGCACTACCATGCGGACTGGTCGATCGACTGGGACTACAACAAGGAAGACAGCTCGAACATCTTCCGTCCGTGGGGCTTCCAGCCCGGGCATCAGACCGAATGGGCGAAACTGCTGCTGATCCTCGAGCGGCACCGCCCGCTCGACTGGCTCGCGCCGCGCGCGGCCGAACTGTTCGATGCGGCGCTCACGCACGCGTGGGATGCCGATCACGGCGGCCTCTGCTACGGCTTCGGCCCGGACTTCACGATCTGCGACCACAACAAGTATTTCTGGGTGCAGGCGGAAACCTTCGCGGCGGCGGCGATGCTCGGCGCGCGCACCGGCAGCGAGCGCTTCTGGGACTGGTACGACGAGATCTGGCGCTACAGCTGGGCGCATTTCGTCGATCACCGCTACGGCGCGTGGTACCGGATCCTCACCTGCGACAACCGCAAGTACAGCGACGAGAAGAGCCCGGCCGGCAAGACCGACTATCACACGATGGGCGCATGCTACGACGTGCTCGCGACCCTCGCGCGCATGCAACGCAGCGAGCCGACGCAATGAGCGGCGGCACGTTTCCGGCTTTCGTGTCGGCGGGCGACATCCTGACCGACATGGTGCGCGCAGGCGACGCGCAGTGGACGTCGGTGCCGGGCGGCGCCGGCTGGAACGTCGCGCGCGCGGTCGCCCGGCTCGGCGTGCCGAGCGCGCTCGCCGGCTCGATCGGCGAGGACTGCTTCTCCGACGTGCTGTGGCGCACGAGCGAAGCGGCCGGGCTCGACCTGCGCTTCCTGCAGCGCGTCGCGCGGCCGCCGCTGCTCGCGATCGTCCACGAGACGCGCCCACCCGCGTACTTCTTCATCGGCGAAGCGAGCGCCGACCTCGCGTTCGATCCCGCCCGGCTGCCGGCCGGCTGGACCGATCACGTGAAATGGGCGCATTTCGGCTGCATCAGCCTCGTGCGCGAGCCGCTCGCGGGCACGCTGGCCGCGCTCGCGGCCGATCTGCATGCGCGCGGCGTGAAAATCAGCTTCGATCCGAACGTGCGCAACCTGATGACGGCCGCATACCGGCCGACGCTGGAGAAGATGGCTGCGCTTGCCGACCTGATCAAGGTGTCCGACGAAGACCTGCGTCACCTGTTCGGCGGCGACGGCCCCGACGCGATCGCGGCGGTGCGCGCGCTGAACCCGCAGGCGGCCGTGCTCGTCACGCGCGGCGCGCAGGCGGCGACGCTCCATGCGGACGGCGACGTGTACGAGGCCAGCCCGCCGCGCGTCGAGGTGGCCGACACCGTCGGCGCGGGCGACGCGTCGATCGGCGGCCTGCTGTTCAGCCTGATGGCCGCGCCGCAGCGCGGCTGGCGCGAGCATCTCGCGTTCGCACTGGCGGCCGGCGCCGCCGCGTGCCGGCACACGGGCGCGCATGCGCCGACGCTCGACGAGGTCGTCGCGCTGCTGGAACGGTGACGGGCAGGGGCGGCGCGGTGATCGGTCGCCGATAGGCGGCGCTGTACATGCTGCGCCGCAGTGCTACGATGAAGTGTCCTATTGCGGGAGAGGCACGATGGACACGAACACGTTCACCAAAGGCATCTACACGGCCAAGGCGCATACGCATCGCGCCGACAACGGCCAGTTCCAGGGCTACGTGATCCTCGCGCGGGACGACGGCGACGAGACGGAGAACATGCGCTACGACGTCCACACGACGAGTTCGAGCGAGGAAGAAGCGTTCGAGGAGGCGAAGGCGCTCGCGCACCGGATCCTCGGCGAAATTGAACTGTAATGCGCGAACTGTAACGCGCGAACCGCAATGCGCGCCGTCACGCGCGCGCCGTCATCGATCGTTCCTCGTGCGCGCGTCGCGGCCCGGCCGCGACGCGCCGCCGCCTTCGGCTCAGAGCAGCCGCGCCACCATCGACACCAGCATCGTCAGCACCAGCGTCGACATGAACGGGAACGGATAGCGCCGCCCGCCGAGCGTCAGCGTGACGTCGCCCGGCATCCGCCCGATGCCGAGCTTGCCGAGCCATGGCCAGCAGCGCGTCAGGATCATCACCGCCACGAACGACGCCATCAGCCAGCGCAGCATCTCCGGCTCCGGTCAGAGCGCGTGCGAGCGGTCGCCGCGCGCGAACGCGTCGAGCGTGCCGTCGATCCCGCGCGAAAACGCGATCACCTTGAACAGCTCGCCCATCTCGGCCTCCGAGATCAGTTTCTGCACCGCGTTCGCGGCCGGCAGGAACGCGCGGACGTCGGACGGGTCGATCGCGGCCAGCGCGTCGGTGATGCCTGCGTTCAACAGGAAGCGCGCCTGCGACGTGTAGCCGAGCAGATCGGCGCCGGTCGCGACGCCCGCATCGTAGATGCCGGTGAATTCGACGTGCGCGGTGATGTCCTGCAGGCCCGGGTACGCGAACGGGTCGTCGTGCGCGTGGTGACGGTAGTGGCACATCAGCGTGCCGCGGTCGCGCTGCGGGTGGTAGTACTCGTGCGCGGGAAAACCGTAGTCGAGCAGCAGCACCGCGCCGCGCGCGAGCATCGTGCAGACGGTGCGCGTGAACGCGAGCGCCGCTTCGTGCGTTTCGGTCACGTAGCCATCGCCGACGTCGAGCGCCGCGAGCGCCGCCGGCAGGCCGGCTGCGCCGACCGGCCGGTCGTCGAACACGAACGCCTGCCGCGCGTCGAGCGCGACGCCGCGCTCGCGCCATGCGCCGTCCGCCTTCGCGAACAGCCGCACCGGCATCGCGTCGAGCACTTCGTTGCCGACCACGACGCCGTCGAACCGCTCGGGCAGCGCGTCGAGCCAGCGCACCTTCGCGGCCAGCGCCGGCACCGCGGCTTCGATCGTCTCGCGCTGCCGTTCGCGCAACTCGCCGGACAGGTCGACGATCAGGTATTCGTCGAGTTCGACGCCCGGCGCGTCGAGCGCCGCGAGCAGCCCGGCCGCGAGCTTGCCGGTGCCGGCGCCGAATTCCATCACGCGGCGCGTGCCGCTCGCCGCGAGCGCCTCGGCCACCGGTTGCGCGAGCGTCTGCGCGAACAGCGGCGACAGCTCGGGGGCGGTGACGAAATCGCTGCCGTCGTCGGCGCGGCGCCCGAACTTGCGCGCGCCGCCGCTGTAATAGCCGAGCCCCGGCGCATACAGCGCACGCTCCATGAAGCGGTCGAACGGCAGCCAGCCGCCGGCCGCCGCGATCTCGTCGCGCAGTTGCGCGGCAAGGGTTTCGGACTGCGCGAGCGCGTCGGGGCCGGGAGCAGGTAAACTAGCGGGTTCGTGAGCTTTCGGGTTCATCCCGGCATTGTAAATGACCGTTTCAGCCGATACGTCGACCCCACGCGTGGTGCTCGTCACGGGCGCCCTGGGCAGCACGGCCGACGCCGCGTCGATCGGCCGCGCGCTCGCGACGGGTTTCGCACGCCGCGGCTGGGACGTCGCGCTGCAGCGCAGCCACGGCGCGCCGCGCGCGGCCGCCGACGCGCTCGTCGCCGAAGTCGCGGCGCTGGGCCGCCGCGCGGCCGTGCTCGACGCCGATCCGGCCCTGGAAGCCGATGCCGCGGCCCTCGTCGCCGCATGCGGCGACGCGCTCGGCCGGCCCGCGTGCGCGGTGTTCGTCAGCGCCAGCGCAGGCGCCGACGACGCGCACACGGTCGACGGCGCGTCGCTCGCCGCCGCGCTCGCGCGCAACGTGACGGCGCCGCTCGCGCTGGCCCGCGCGCTCGCCGATGCGACGCCCGACGCCGCGCGCGAGCACGAAGCGCTGCGCGCGTGCGCGATCCACGTACTGGATCAGGCCCTGTTTCACCCGGCACCGGCGCAGCTGTCGCACGCGCTGATGCAGGCCGCCTTGAACCGCGCGACGTCGGCGCTCGCGCTGGCGCTCGCGCCGAAGGTGCGGGTCGCGGCGCTCGTGCGCGGCCACGCGCCGCACGCGGACGACATCGCGGCGGCCGCCTGCTATCTCGCGAGCGCGCCCGGCGTGACGGGCGCGACGCTGACCGTCGACGGCGGCGAGCACCTGGTGCCGCCCGCCGCCGGCCCGAATGAATGAACCGCGCGGGCGCGGCGTGACCGCCGCCGCCCGCGCCGCTTTGCGTGCGCGCACGCCAATTTGACTGGGACGACCATGTTTTCCGCTCTCCTGCACCCCCGCCTCGCGGATTGCCGCAGGCTCTACCTGCGCGACTACGAGGTGCACATCAACATCGGGGCCTTCGAACACGAGAAGCGCGGCGAGCAGCGCGTCGTCATCAACGTCGACCTGTTCGTGCCGCTCGCGCAGTCGACGCCCGTCGACGACCGGCTGCACGAAGTCGTCGACTACGATCTGATGAAGCAGAGCGTCGCGCAATGCCTCGCGCGCGGCCACATCCACCTGCAGGAAACGCTGTGCGACTCGATCGCCGCGCACCTGCTGGCGCACGATGCCGTGCGCGCGGTACGCGTCCGTACCGAGAAACCGGACGCCTATCCGGACTGCGACGCCGTCGGCGTCGAAGTCTTTCGCATCAAGGACGAGGAGCGCGCATGAACGCCCCCCACATGAACGACACGGCGGCCGACGCCGTTACGCTGGACGAAACCGCCGCCCCGGCCGGCCGCCAGGCGCTGACGCGCCGCGAGCAGAAGGAAGCGTACGAGAACAACAAGCTGTTCAAGCGGATCGTACGCCAGGTCGGCCAGGCGATCGGCGACTACAACATGATCGAGCAGGGCGACAAGGTGATGGTGTGCCTGTCGGGCGGCAAGGACAGCTACGCGATGCTCGACGTGCTGCTGCGCCTGCGCGAGCGCGCACCGATCGACTTCGACATCGTCGCGGTGAACCTCGACCAGAAGCAGCCGGGCTTCCCCGAGCACGTGCTGCCCGAATACCTGAAACAGGTCGGCGTGCCGTTCCACATCGAGAACCAGGACACCTACAGCATCGTCAAGCGGCTCGTGCCGGAAGGCAAGACGACCTGCTCGCTGTGCTCGCGGCTGCGTCGCGGCATCCTGTACCGCGTGGCCGGCGAGCTCGGCGCGACCAAGATCGCGCTCGGCCATCACCGCGACGACATCGTGCAGACGCTGCTGCTCAACATGTTCTACGGCGGCAAGCTGAAGGGGATGCCGCCGAAGCTGCAGTCGGACGACGGCAAGAACATCGTGATCCGCCCGCTCGCGTACGTGAAGGAAACCGATCTCGAGAAATACGCGGAGCTGCGCGAATTCCCGATCATCCCGTGCAATCTGTGCGGCAGCCAGCCGAACCTGAAGCGCGCGGAAATGAAGGCGCTGATCCGCGAATGGGACAAGCGCTTCCCGGGCCGCGTCGACAACATGTTCAACGCGCTCGCGAAGGTCGTGCCGTCGCACCTGATGGACACGACGCTGTACCCGTTCCAGTCGCTGCGCGCGACGGGCGAAGCCGATCCGCAAGGCGACATCGCGTTCGACGAGGAGCCGTGCGCGTCGGGCGACGACTCGGCCGCGCCGGGCGCCGCGCAACCGATCTCGATCGTCCAGTTCGACGACCTGTAAGCAGGGCCCGAACACCCGCCGGAAGCGGGCGCCGAGCGCCCTTTCCGGCGTGGCGCGCCCGCTGCGGCAGGCCCGGAACGGCGGGGGCCGCATGCTAAAATGGACGGCTTCGAACTCCCTGACCAAGCGCGCGCCATGAATATCGTGATTTTGGCGGCAGGCACCGGCAAGCGCATGCGTTCCGCGCTGCCGAAAGTGCTTCACCCCCTGGCCGGCAGGCCGCTCCTCTCCCACGTCATCGACACCGCGCGCACGCTGCAGCCGTCCCGGCTCGTCGTCGTCGTCGGCCACGGCGCCGAGCAGGTCCAGGCCGCCGTCGCCGCACCCGACGTCCAGTTCGCGGTGCAGGCCGAGCAGCTCGGCACCGGCCATGCGGTCCGTCAGGCGCTGCCGCTGCTCGATCCCGCCCAGCCGACGCTCGTGCTGTACGGCGACGTGCCGCTCACGCGCGCGTCGACGCTGCGGCGCCTCGTCGATGCCGCGCGCGAAGGCCGCTACGGGATCCTGACCGTCACGCTCGACGATCCGACCGGCTACGGCCGCATCGTGCGCGACGCGGCCGGCTTCGTCACGCGCATCGTCGAGCAGAAGGATGCATCGCCGGACGAGCTGAAGATCGCCGAGATCAACACCGGCATCATCGTCACGCCGACGGCCCAGCTGTCGATGTGGCTCGGCGCGCTGAAGAACGAAAACGCGCAGGGCGAGTACTACCTGACCGACGTCGTCGAACTCGCGATCGAGGCCGGCTTCGAGGTCGTCACGTCGCAGCCCGACGACGAATGGGAAACGCTCGGCGTGAACGGCAAGGCGCAGCTCGCGGAGCTCGAGCGCATTCACCAGCGTAACGTCGCCGATGCGCTGCTCGCCGACGGCGTCACGCTCGCCGATCCGGCGCGCGTCGACGTGCGCGGCACGCTGCGCTGCGGCCGCGACGTGTCGATCGACGTGAACTGCGTGTTCGAAGGCAACGTGACGCTCGCCGACAACGTAACCGTCGGCGCGAACTGCGTGATCCGCAACGCGTCGATCGGCGCGGGCACGCGCATCGACGCGTTCACGCACATCGACGGCGCCGAGCTCGGCGCGCACACCGTGATCGGCCCGTACGCGCGGCTGCGCCCCGGCGCGCAGCTCGCGGACGAAGCGCACGTCGGCAACTTCGTCGAGGTGAAGAACGCGGTGATCGGCCACGGCTCGAAGGCGAATCACCTCACGTACATCGGCGACGCCGACATCGGCGCACGCGTGAACATCGGCGCGGGCACGATCACCTGCAACTACGACGGCGCGAACAAGTTCCGCACCGTGATCGAGGACGACGTGTTCGTCGGCTCCGACACGCAGCTCGTCGCGCCCGTGCGCGTCGGCCGAGGCGTGACGATCGCCGCCGGCACGACGATCTGGAAGGACGTCGCCGAAGGCGTCCTCGCATTGAACGAGAAGACGCAGACCGCGAAGAGCGGCTACGTCCGCCCGGTCAAGAAGAAGAGCTGAACCTTTTGCGGGCGCCCGCGCGGCGCCCGCGTCGACTGACAGGATTGACCATACATGTGCGGCATTGTCGGCGCAGTTGCGCAACGTAATATCGTCCCGGTGCTGATCGAAGGATTGCGGCGCCTCGAATACCGCGGCTACGACTCGTGCGGCGTCGCCGTGCTCGAACCGGGCGCGCCGAAGCGCGCGCGCAGCGTCGCGCGCGTCGCCGATCTCGACGCGCAGGTGCGCGAGACGCACCTCGAAGGCACGACCGGCGTCGCCCACACGCGCTGGGCCACGCACGGCGCGCCCGTCACGCACAACGCGCACCCGATCTTCTCGTCGAACGCGCTCGCGCTCGTGCACAACGGCATCATCGAGAACTTCGAGCCGCTGCGCGACGCGCTGCGCGCGAAGGGCTACGAATTCGTGTCGCAGACCGACACCGAAGTGATCGCGCACCTCGTGCACAGCCTGTACCGCGGCAACCTGTTCGACGCGGTGCGCGAAGCCGTGCACCAGCTGCACGGCGCGTATGCGATCGCCGTGATTCACAAGGACCAGCCGCACACCGTCGTCGGCGCGCGCCAGGGTTCGCCGCTCGTCGTCGGCCACGGCGACGGCGAGAACTTCCTCGCGTCCGATGCGCTCGCGCTCGCGGGCAGCACCGACCGCTTCACGTTCCTCGAGGAAGGCGACGTGTGCGAGCTGTCGCTCGACGGCGTGACGATCGTCGATCGCCACGGCGCCACCGTGCAGCGCGAAATCCGCGTCGTCAGCGCCTACGGCGGCGCGGTCGAGCTCGGGCCCTATCGCCACTTCATGCAGAAGGAAATCTTCGAGCAGCCGCGCGCGATCGGCGACACCGTGCCGCAGACGGACGCCTTCGACGCGACGCTGTTCGGCGACGCCGCACCCGCCGCGTTCGCGCAGATCGACAGCCTGCTGATCCTCGCGTGCGGCACGAGCTACTACTCGGGCCTCACCGCGAAGTACTGGCTCGAATCGATCGCGAAGATCCCGACCCAGGTCGAGATCGCGAGCGAATACCGCTACCGCGAGTCGGTGCCGAACCCGCGCCAGCTCGTGCTCGTGATCTCGCAGTCGGGCGAGACGGCCGACACGCTCGCGGCGCTCAAGCACGCGCAGTCGCTCGGCCACACGCATACGCTCGCCGTGTGCAACGTCGCGACGAGCGCGATGGTGCGCCTGACCGACATGCAGTTCCTGACGCACGCAGGCACCGAGATCGGCGTCGCGTCGACGAAGGCGTTCACGACGCAGCTCGTCGCGCTGTTCGTGCTGGCCGCGACGCTCGGCAAGCTGCGCGGTCACGTCGATGCCGCGCAGGAAGCGCAATTCCTGAAGGAGCTGCGCCACCTGCCGGCCGCGCTGAACAGCGTGCTCGCGCTCGAGCCGCAGATCATCGCGTGGTCGGAGGAATTCGCGCGCAAGGAAAACGCGCTGTTCCTCGGCCGCGGGCTGCACTACCCGATCGCGCTCGAAGGGGCGCTCAAGCTGAAGGAAATCTCGTACATCCATGCCGAGGCCTATCCGGCCGGCGAGCTGAAGCACGGGCCGCTCGCGCTCGTCACGGAAGCGATGCCGGTCGTCACGGTCGCGCCGAACGACACGCTGCTCGAGAAGCTGAAGTCGAACATGCAGGAAGTGCGCGCGCGCGGCGGCGAGCTGTACGTGTTCGCCGATGCCGATACGCAGATCGTCAACGACGACGGCCTGCACGTGATCCGGATGCCGGAACACTACGGGCAACTGTCGCCGATCCTGCACGTCGTGCCGCTGCAATTGCTTGCGTATCACACCGCGTGCGCGCGCGGCACCGACGTCGACAAGCCGCGCAACCTCGCGAAATCGGTGACGGTGGAGTAAGGCTGCCTGGCCGGACGGGCCGTCGCCGGTCCGTCCGGGCGTCGCATCGGCGTGCGGCAGGCCATCCGGCCAGGTCGAAATAGGTACCACTTAGTGGCATATAATCCAGTGCCACGCCCGGCCGGCTCGACAGGCCCGCTTCCGTACGACGCGTCTTCATGTGGAGATTTGCAGTGGCTAAAACGCGATTCAAGCGCGACGCGACGGAGGCGGTCCACAGCGCCGCATCGGGGCTTTATCGCGCCAACCTGCTCGACAAGAAGACGATGCGCGAATACGACGATCTCTGCATCGAAGCCGCGCCGCAATTCGCTCCGGAAGCGATCGCCCGCATCCGCAAGTCGGTCAACGTCAGCCAGAGCGTGTTCGCGCTCTACCTGAACACGACGACGTCGACGATCCGCCAATGGGAACAGGGCGACAAGCGGCCGAGCGGCATCGCCGCGCGCATGCTCCAGATCGTCGAAAAACACGGGCTCGAGGTGTTCTCCTGAGCCGGCTTCCCCGAATGCACATGATCGGCCCCGGCCGGACGCGCCGCAACGAATATGACGGAGAGACAATGGTAAGACTGTTTGGATGCGGATTGCTGGCGCTGACGTTCGCGTCGACGGGCTGGGCCGCCGAGCACTACGTCGAGGTCTGGAACCCGCCCGAGGCGCGTCAGCCCGCGGCTCGGGCGCAGGATGCCCGCACACCGGCCGCCCGCCCGGGCGCTGACGCGCGCACCGGCAAGAGCGCGGAGAAGCACGCGAGCGCCACGCCGAAGGCCGCCGCGAAACCGCACAAGCGCCGCGTCGCGCAGGCCATGAAGGCCGGCTCGCACCGCCCGGCGGCCGCCGCGACCGACACTCCGGCCGCCCCGCGCCCCGTTGCGCAACCCGCGCCCGGGCGTCTCACGGTGATGCAGCCCGCCGCGCCGGACACGACGCGCGCGCTCACCTTCTCCGACATCCCGCGTCAATACACGCCGGACGGCAACGTACTGCAAGTCGGCACGCAAGGCCGCTCCGCGAAGGTGACCCGATAATGGAAGCGCAGACCTACCGCGGCTACCAGATCTGGGGTCATGCGATTCTGCAGCAGGAGGAGATCATGCAGCCCGAGCGCTTCGCGGCGAGCGGCACGATCACGCAGAACAACCGGCTCGTCGAGGCCTCGGGCGTGCTCGGCGTGTTCGACACCGAGGACGACGCGCGCGAGGCGGGACTCGAATGGGCGCGCGCGTGGATCGACAACCACGCCTGACCGACACCGCCGCATGCATCCCGAATGAAAGAAGGGGCGTCCATGACGCCCCTTCTTTCATTCGAACCGGGAAGCCCGGAGACACTCACGCCGCGGCGCGCGGCGGCCTCACCGTCTGCCGCGGCCGGCCGACGAGCCGTGCCAGCACGACGATCGCCGCGAGCGTCGCGACGTACGCGGCGATCTGGATGCCCGCCGGACGCGCGGTATAGCCGATCAGCGTATGCAGCGCCTTGCCGACGATGCTCGACTCCTTGAGCAGCCACGACGTGTCCCAGACCGCATCGCCCCACGACGGCACGAGGCCGGCGGCCAGCAGGAAGCCGACGCACTGGCTCGCCATGCCCGCGGCGAGCAGCACGATCAGCCCGTTGGTGACGGAGAACAGGCGCTTCAACGGAATCTGCAGCAGGCCCGCATACATCGCGTAGCCGAGCCCGGCGCCGCCGAGCACGCCGAGCAGCCCGCCGGCGATCATCTGCGGCGTCTGGCCCGGGTCGCCCGCCGCGATCCCGTACAGGAACAGCACGGCCTCGGAACCCTCGCGCAGCACCGCGACGCCGACCACGATCGCGAGGCCCGTCAGCGGCCGGCTGCCTTCGGCGACGGCCCGCCCGACCTGACCCATGTGCAGCGCCATTTCGCGGCCGTGCCGGCTCATCCAGATGCAGTGCCACGCGAGCATCAGCGTCGCGACGAACATCACGCCCGCGTTGAAGACTTCCTGGCCCATGCCGGACGCCCATTGCGAGATCGCGTCGGCGAACGCCGCGATCAGGCCGGCGCCGACCACGCCGCCGACCAGCCCGCCGCCTACCCACCAGCCGCGCCGCGGCACGCCCTTCGTGGCGGCCATCACGATCGAGACCACCAGCGCGGCCTCGAGCACTTCACGAAAGACGATCAGGGCAGTAGACAGCATGTCGGTATCGGCTTACTTGACGGTCAGATGCGTCTTCGACTGCGCTTCGTGATACTCGTCGTGGAACTCGTAGGTCCCGGCCTTCAGCGGCCCGACCAGAATCTCGACCGACTTGCCGGCCGGCACGACCTTCTCCGCCTTGAAGTCGTCGCTTTCGAATTCAGCGGGCGTCGCATCGAGGTTCTTCACGACGAACTTCACCTTCTTGCCGGCGGGGATCGTCACGCCCTCGGGCGAAAACTTGTGGTCCTTCAACGTCAGGTTGACGACATCGTCGGCAGCGAAGGCGGACGCGGCCGAGGCGCCCAGCAGGGCCAGTGCGAAACCGATAGCGAAACGGGTCATGTGCGTAATGAACGGAAATATTGAAGGGAATCGATACTAAGATCGATTCGCATTTTCACCTCGGAGTACCCTCACTTGGATCATGGAAATCGTACGTCGTCGATCCCAAGTGCGCTTTGTCGCGCAAGGCTCCGCGAGAATTAGCCGACAATGTGCAGTCGTCAATCGGGAAAAATTCGGACTGACCCGCGCGCGCAAATGACCATTCGTCAGACCTCAGCATTACAAATCGCCGATGCGATGCCATCAACCGCATGCGACGCTTGATCTTCCCACCGTGGCAAGCTTCATGCTGAACGTACTCGTCAATCACTCACCGGAGAGAACACGATGGAATTCGAAGTCCAGGACATGACCTGCGGCGGCTGCGCCAACGCCATCACACGTGCGGTGACCGCCGCCGACCCCGCCGCGAAGCTCGACATCGACGTCGCGGCGAAGATCGTCAAGATCGACTCGGCGCAAGGCGTCGAGCGCGTACGGTCGATCATCGAAGCCGCCGGCTTCCATCCCGCACTGCGCACCGCGTAACGCGCGCCAAAGGCCGCGGAGGTCATTGCGGGCGCAGCGCCGGACGGCAACGCGCCCGCACCCGGCGGCCTGTCAACGCAGCCGGATCAGCGTCGACTTTAGTTCGGTGTACTTCTCGAGCGCATGCAGCGACTTGTCGCGGCCGTTGCCCGACTGCTTGTAGCCACCGAACGGAAAGTTCATGTCGCCGCCCTCGTCATAGCAGTTCACCCACACGGTACCTGCACGCAGCCGGCGCGACACGTCGTGCGCGGTCGTCAGGTCCGACGTCCACACGGCCGCGGCCAGCCCGTATTCGGTATCGTTCGCGATCCTGACGGCCTCGTCGACGTCGTCGAACACGATCACCGACAACACCGGCCCGAAGATTTCCTCGCGCGCGATCTTCGCATCGGGCTTCACCTCGAACACCGTCGGCTCCACGTAGAAGCCGCCCGTTTCCGCGTTCACGCGCGCACCGCCGGTAACGAGCCGGCCTTCGCTGCGCCCCGCCTCGATATAACCGAGCACGCGTTCGAGCTGGACGCCGTCGACGATCGCGCCCATCGATACCGACGGATCGAGCGGATTGCCCGGCACGTACGCGCGGGCGGCCGCGACGAGCTTCTCGATGAATGCGTCCTTGATGTCGCGATGCACGAGCAGCCGCGAGCCGGCCGTGCACATCTCGCCCATGTTGTAGAAGATCGCGCCGGCCGCCGTTTGCGCCGCGCGGTCGAGATCGGGGCAGTCGGGCAACACGATGTTCGGCGACTTGCCGCCGAGCTCGAGCCACGCGCGCTTCAGGTTCGACTGCGCCGCGTACTGCATGATCAGCTTGCCGACCGCCGTCGAGCCCGTGAACGCGATGCAGTCGACGTCGCGATGCAGCGCGAGCAGCTTGCCCGGTTCGCCCGCGCCCGGCACGACGTTGAACACGCCGGCCGGCATGCCGGCCTCGAAGGCGAGCTGCGCGACGCGGATCGCGGTCAGCGGCGATTTCTCCGACGGCTTCAGCACGACGCTGTTGCCGGCCGCGAGCGCGGGACCGAATTTCCATGCGGCCATCAGGATCGGGAAGTTCCACGGCACGACGGCGGCCACCACGCCGACCGGTTCGCGCGTGACGAGGCCGACGAGATGATGATCGGCCGGCGCGACCTCACCGCCGACCTTGTCGATCGCCTCGGCGAACCATTCGACGCAGTATGCGGCGCCCGGCACGTCGACCGTCGTCGTGTCGCCGATCGGCTTGCCCGCGTCGAGCGTTTCGAGCAGCGACAGTTCGTCGAGATGCTCGCGCATCAGCGTGGCCCAGCGCAGCAGCACGGCCTTGCGCGCACGCGGGTTCAGGCCGGCCCACACCCCTGCGTCGAACGCGCGGCGGGCCGCCGCGACGGCGGCGTTCACGTCCGCTTCGCCGCAGTCGGCCACCTTCGCCAGCACGCGGCCGTCGATCGGGCTCACGCAATCGAACGTCCTGCCGTCGTGCGCGTCGCGCGATGCGCCATCGATGAATGCGTGCCCTTCGATCGCGAGCGACGCCGCCTTGTTTTGCCAGTCAGCCAAAGTCAACTTGTTCATCAGGATGCCTCAATGGTTTGGCATTCGCGATGCGGCGCGCCGCGCGCCTGGCGCGCAGCCGGCCAGCGGCGAATGCGGTGACGCGCGGTCAGAAGGTCGCCGGCGAATTGGCCGACACGACCTCGCAGAGCAGTTCCGCGCTGGGATTGCGAAAACGATGCGGCAAGCGGCTTTCGAAGTAGTAGCCGTCTCCGGGGTCGAGCAGCCACGTCGCGCCGTCGACGGTCAGCTCGAGCCGGCCCGACACGACGACGCCGCCCTCGTGCCCTGCATGCACGAGCATCTCGGGCCCCGTGTCGGCCAGCGGCTGGTAGATCTCGCGCAGGATGCACATGTTGCGATCCTTCACGTTCGCGCCGACCAGGTGAAACGCGAGCGAATCGTTGCCGAGGTTCGGCATCTCGTCGCGACGCGACACGACCGCGCGCGATTCGACGAGCTCGAACGTAAAGAACTCCGCGAGACTCATCGGGATGCATTCGAGCAGTTTCTTCAGCGACCCGACCGACGGGCTCACGCGGCCCTGTTCGATCAGCGAGATCGTGCCGTTGGTGACGCCGGCGCGTTTCGCGAGTTCGCGCTGCGACAGGCCATGCTTGTTGCGCACGAAACGCAGGCGCTCGGCGACTTCGGTGGACATCGATTCGGTTTCGGACACGATAAGTGCGATGACAAAGTGAAACGACGCATGGGACAGCCGTTGAATATTCTAATCACTTTATGCCGCACATCAGCGGGGAAAACCCTGAAAGGCGTTCGAAATAATGAACGGCGCGCCGACCATTCCTTTTGCGAATCTTTTGTTCGCACTGCTCGGGAAAGCCCTGATGCAGGACCATTAAAAAACATTTGACGCCGTTATTGGCTCGTATATGCTGGCTCTCAGGTCAGCGTCATCAGGCTTTCACAGGCCTCGAAAAGCGTTATCGCAACGCAGCAGTCGATGCCCGTCAATGCACATGACGCCGGGCCGGCACCTTGATTATTTTAAACGCCCCGCGCGTCGAAACGATCAGGTGTTCAATACTTTCAACAAACCAGTCGAGTGTAATCGTGAGAGTCCGTGGCCCTCTGGTGAGGTGGGATCGAGGCGATGTGCGAAGTTTGCGCAGCGCCGTTCCCGCTTCCGACGGCAGTTGCGGCTGGCATAGTCCTCGCCTGCTTCACCTGTCGATCTACACCATCCTGTCCCGTCGTTCCGTTCGGCGCCACAACGCCGTTTCCGCACGCGCATTCGTCGCCGTCGATACCGACGAAGTGGCGTCGCTGCTGCCGTAGCGCCTCTCCTTTCTTCACGTCGTTCGTTTCGTCCGTCGATTCGCCAACCGCATCGTCCGTGCGGTGACGGAACGCGTTCGCGCATTCGTTGCGGCGTCGCGTATCGCGATGAAACGAACGACGGCCTGACCGTCGCGCGCAGCGCGGATCGCCACGCCATCCCGTTGCGCCCATTCACCAGCGGCCGCGCGCCCGACGCCCGGCTGCGGGGTCGTGTCGCGCCCGCGTTTTGCCGCATTCGGGCCGACGTGCGTCACGTCCCTACGGATTACTGATTGACGTCATGGAAAGGAAACCTCTCGTCGGCATCACCGCCGACTTCACCCAGATCGGCGCGCACGCGTCGCATACGGTCGGCGACAAATACGTGGCCGCGATCGTCGACGGCGCGCATGCGCTCGCGATGGTGCTGCCGGCGCTCGGCGAACGGCAGTCGACTGCCGACGTGCTCGACGCAGTCGACGGGCTGTTGTTTACCGGCAGCTACTCGAACGTCGAGCCGCATCGGTACGGCGGCGAGCCGAGCGCACCGGGCACGAAGCACGACCCCGCCCGCGACGCGACGACGCTGCCGCTCTTGCGTGCGGCCATCGTCGCGGGCGTGCCCGTGCTCGCCGTGTGCCGCGGCTTCCAGGAGCTGAACGTCGTTTGCGGTGGCACGCTGCACCAGCGCGTACATGAAGTGCCCGGCTTCGCCGATCACCGCGAGGACGACGACGCGCCGATGGATACGCAATACGGCCCCGCGCACGTCGTGCGCCTGACGCCCGGCGGCCACCTGCATGCGCTCGCCGGCGGCCGCGACGAAGTGCACGTGAACTCGCTGCACAAGCAGGGCGTCGCGCAGCTCGGCTCCGGCCTCGCCGTCGAGGCCATCGCGCCGGATGGCCTGATCGAGGCCGTGAGCGTCGTCGATGCACCCGCGTTCGCGCTGGCCGTGCAGTGGCATCCGGAATGGCGACACGCGCAGGACCCGCTGTCGAGCGCGATCTTCCGCGCGTTCGGCGATGCGTGCCGCGCCCGCCGCGCCGAACGCACGCGCGCCATGGCCGCCGCCGCGCTCGCATGAGCGCGCCAACCAGACAACGAGAACAGACATGCAAGACATCGAAGGCTTTCTGAAGCAGCACCGGATTACCGAGATCGAAGCGATCATTCCCGACATGGCCGGCATCGCGCGCGGCAAGATCACGCCGCGCAACAAGTTCACGTCCGGCGAATCGATGCGGCTGCCGCAGGCCGTGATGGTGCAGACCGTCACCGGCGACTATCCGGAAGACGGCTCGCTGACCGGCGTGACCGACCCCGACATGGTGTGCGTGCCCGACACGTCGACCATCCGCCTGATCCCGTGGGCCGTCGACCCGACCGCACAGGTGATCCACGATTGCGTGCATTTCGACGGCTCGCCGGTCGAGATCTCGCCGCGCTACGTGCTGCGCCGCGTGCTCGACCTGTACAAGGCAAAGGGCTGGAAGCCGGTCGTCGCGCCCGAGCTCGAGTTCTATCTGGTCGACATGAACAAGGACCCCGACCTGCCGCTGCGCCCGCCGGTCGGCCGCACGGGCCGCCCCGAAACGGGCCGCCAGTCCTATTCGATCGAGGCCGTCAACGAATTCGATCCGCTGTTCGAGGACATCTACGAGTACTGCGAATCGCAGAACCTCGACATCGATACGCTGATCCACGAAGTCGGCGCCGCGCAGATGGAGATCAACTTCATGCACGGCGACGCGCTCTCGCTGGCCGACCAGGTGTTCCTGTTCAAGCGCACGGTGCGCGAGGCCGCGCTGCGCCACAACATGTACGCGACGTTCATGGCCAAGCCGATGGAAGACGAACCGGGCTCGGCGATGCACGTGCACCAGAGCATCGTCGACGAGGAAACGGGCCAGAACCTGTTCACGTCGCCGGAAACCGGCGGCGCGACGTCGATGTTCTACAACTATCTCGCGGGGCTGCAGAAGTACACGCCGGCGCTGATGCCGATCTTCGCGCCGTACATCAACTCGTATCGCCGCCTGTCGCGCTTCATGGCCGCGCCGATCAACGTGCAATGGGGCTACGACAACCGCACGGTGGGGTTCCGCATCCCGCATTCGGGCCCGGCCGCACGCCGCATCGAAAACCGCATCCCGGGCGTCGACTGCAACCCGTACCTCGCGCTCGCGGCTACGCTCGCGGCTGGCTATCTGGGCATGACGCAGCGCCTGGAGCCGACCGAGCCGCTCGTCAGCGACGGCTACAGCCTGCCGTACCAACTGCCGCGCAACCTCGAGGAAGGGCTGACGCTGATGGCCGCGTGCGAGCCGCTCGGCGAGATCCTCGGGCACAAGTTCCTGAAAGCGTATTTCGCGCTGAAGGAAACCGAATACGAAGCGTTCTTCCGCGTGATCAGCTCGTGGGAACGCCGCCATCTGCTGCTGCACGTGTAAGCGTGCCAACCGCATACGGAATCACGGAGGAAACATGACTTACCGCAACGAATCGGCCTGGATCCAGCCGGCCGCGCCGACTGCCACGGCCGCCGCCGCGCCGCGCGCGACGCAGGCACGCTCGACCGCCGAATACCGCGCGCTCGACGCCGCGCACCACATCCATCCGTTCTCGGACATGGGCGCGCTCAATCGCGCGGGCAGCCGCGTGATCGTGAAGGCCGACGGCGTCTACCTGTGGGA
>NZ_LOVM01000098.1:0-142267 GCF_001523445.1 Burkholderia sp. ABCPW 11
GATCCGGAATGGCTCGAGCGCTGGCTCGACGAGCAGATCCGTTTCGACGGCGAGTGGGAGAAGAAGGTCGTCGAGCGAATCCTGCACAACCTGTCGATCCTGTTCGAGCGCACGTTCGCGACCGCGCAGGAGCTGAACCGCTACCGCAAGGAAGTCACCAGCCGCCTGCAGGCCGAAAGCGGCCCGTCGTCGGCCGCGCAGCCGGCCTGAGGCCGGCGGGTGCCGGCGGCGGCGCGAGTCGCGTCTGGCTCGCGCCCGGCTCGCGGCACCGTGTCGCGTTCGTTGCATGAAGCCCGCCCGGCCGGTCCGGCGGGCTTTTTATCTGGCGCCGCCGTCGCGCGCGCCGTCGTTCATTCCGTCCGATCTCCATCATGTCCGCCACCTTCGAACGCAAGCTGATCACCCGTGATGCCCTCGTCGCGCTGCGCGCGTCGCTGCCGTCGCCCGTCGTGTTCACCAACGGCGTGTTCGACATCCTGCATCGCGGTCACGTCACGTATCTCGCCGATGCGAAAGCGCTTGGCGCCTGCCTGATCGTCGGCGTGAACAGCGATGCGTCGGTGCGCATGCTCGGCAAGGGCGACGACCGGCCGATCAACCGCGAAGAAGATCGCGCGGCACTGCTGGCGGCGCTGGAAAGCGTCGACTGGGTCGTGACGTTCGGGGAAAAGACGCCCGTATCGCTGATCGAGGCCGTCCGTCCGGACATCCTCGTGAAGGGCGGCGATTACGACATGGACGCGCTGCCGGAATCCGCACTCGTGCGCGGCTGGGGCGGCCGGGCGCTGGCGATTCCGTTCGAGCACGATCGCTCGACCACTGCGTTGCTGAAAAAGGTGCGCGCGCAACGGCCCTGAGCGCGACGCGGCGTCGTCACGGGGCGGACGCCGGGAGCGGTGCGGTCGTGACGGCCGGCGCCGCGATCGGATCGCCGACGACCGGCTGGTCGGTCGCCCGCATGAGCGGCGTCACGCGCAGCGCGTCCGGCCGCACCTGCCGCGCCAGCACGCCGGGTTCGCGCGGGCCGGCCGCCGGCAGCGGCCCGAACACGCCGCGCGCCGCCACGAACGCGAGCATGTTGGCGAGAAAGAGAACAGCGATCAGCCAGCGCAGCATCGTCGAAACTCCTTGTCGTCATCGACGTGATTCACGTCGTTCAGTCGAGCCGGCCGCATGGCCGGCTTTTTCGTAGCTACCGTCGACCGTTCGTGCGGGCCGCTGGCGCGGCGCCGCGCGTACTGCGTCGTCGGCGGGGCGCAGGCCCGCTTCGGTTCGGCCGGCATCGCCACGCGCCCGCTGCGATGCCGGCGCCGTTGCGTCAATCCCGCGCCGTTGCCCGGCCGGCCGTGTCCGCGGCGATCAGTGCGAGCCCGGACAGGATCAGCGCGTCGTGCCGCGTATGCGGGACCGTCAGCGCACGCGCGACGTCGTCCGCCGCGCCGCCTGCCAGCACGAGCCGTACCGGCGCCTGCCACGCGTCGACGAGATCGCGCCACGCGCGTTCGATCAGGCCGGCCTGCGCGTACAGGCAGCCGGCCGACAGCGAGCGCGGCGTATCGATCTGGAACGGTTCGGCCTGCGCGAACGCGAGCAGGCCGCTGGCGATATCGGTGGTCAGCGTCGGCAACTGCGCGGTGTGCGTGCCGAGCGCGCGCATCATCAGCGCCCAGCCCGGCGCGATCAGGCCGCCCGTGAAGCGGCCGTCCGCGCGCAGGGCTTCCAGCGTCGTCGCCGTGCCGAACGTCGCGATCAGCAGATGCTCGCCCGGAAACGCCGCGTGCGCGCCGATCAGGCCGGCCCACCGGTCGCTGCCGAGCTGTTCGGGCGTCGTATAGCCGTTCGTCACGCCGCATTGCGCGGGCCGCGAGCGGATCGTCGTGCGCGGCAGGCCCGGCCAGCGTGCGTCGAGTAGCGCGTCGATCCGTGCGGCCACGTCGGCGCCCGCGACGTTCGAGATCCATGCGCCGCGCGGACGCGGCAGGCGCGACCAGTCGGGATCGGCGCCGCCGTCGCGCGTGTGGCCGAACGCGCCCGTGTCGACGAGCGTGCGCCGCGCGTCGGCGAGCGCCCACTTGATCCGGCTGTTGCCGGCGTCGATCAGCAGGTGCGGTTCGCTCATTGCGCTTCGCGCAGCGACACGTCGCCGGCCGCGATCGTCTGCACGCCGCTCGGCGTGTCGAGCAGCAACTGGCCGGTCGCATCGATGCCCGTCGCGATGCCGCGCACGCGTTCGACGCCTTGCTCGAGCAGCACGACTTCGCGGCCCGCGTACGCGTGCAGCGCGTGCCAGCGCGGCAGGAACGGCGCGAGGCCGTCGGCGCCGAATTGCGCGAGCGCGGGCGTGAGCGCGTTCAGCGACGCGGCGAGCGTATCGGTGAGGTTCGCCGACGGGCACGCGATCGACAGCGCGGCAGGCGGCAGCCCGCTCGCGAGCGTCGCTTCGCGCGCGCGCAGCGCGTCGACCTGGGCGGCGACGGCTTCCGCGCCGCGCACGTTGATGCCGAAGCCGATCACGACGGCGGTGGCGTCGGCGGTGGTCCAGACGGTTTCGATCAGGATCCCGGCGAGCTTGCCGACGATGCGCGGCGTGCCGTTGTCGTCGGTCGTCAGCAGCAGGTCGTTCGGCCATTTGAGCGCAACGCGCATGCGGGCGTCGAGCGGCAGCGTGGCCAGCCCTTCCGCGAGCGCGACGCCGATCGCGATACTGAGGCCGCCGAGCGCATCGACGGCGCGCGGCACGATGCAGCCGACCGAGCACAGCAGCGCATTGCCGGGCTGCGCGAACCACGGGCGGCCTTGCCGGCCGCGCCCGGCCGTCTGCTCGAACGCGACGCGCACGAGCGGCGCGGGCAGCGCGTTCGCGCTGCGCGGCAGCGCCTTGAGCCGCGTTGCGACGTCGGCGTTGGTCGAGCCGGTGGCGGCGACGATGTCGAGCGGCCACGCGCGCGGCGCGGCGTCCAGGTGCGCCTCGAGCCGGTTGCGCGCGATGTGCGCGTCGCCGGATTCGGGCGTGTCGGAGGAGGTGGGGGCGTTCATGGCGCCTATTGTAGCGACAGGGGACGTTGGCGCGCGCCGGAGCGCGAGCGCAACCCGCGGGGCGACATGGCACGGCTCCGTGCGGCTGCTTCGTCCGCACCGGTATCTCGATGTCGTATTCGGAGGTCATCTCGCGGGCGAGCGGCGTCTTGCCCGTCGGCGCCGGGCCCTGGCCGGTCGACATGAGAGCCGGTGCGCCACCGGCGCCGCGCGGCCGACTCGGTTGCGGGACCGATATCGATACGCGGCGCGCGCGTCAAGCATGCGACGTCACTACCGTTCGGCCGGGTCGCGCTCGCACGCCCCTTGGCCGAACGGCCGTCACGGTGCGACGACCGGGTGTTTCAGCGCATGCGCGGTCTCGATCCACTGCGCGTGGAATTCGTCCGCGTCGGGCCGAAGCCCGAGTTCGCCGTTGCGATAGGCCATCGCGAGCGTCTGCACGGCTTCCGGCAGCTCGTGTTCGGCGGCCCGGCGATACAGCGCGAGCGCGCGCGCATCGTCGCGCGGCACGCCGCTGCCGTCGCGGTACGCGTTCGCGAGCATGAAGTCGGCGGCCGGGATGTCCGCGCGCGATGCGATGTCGAACCAGTGCGCGGCCTGCACCGGGTCGGCGGCGATGCCGTAGCCGCTGCGGTAGATCAGCCCGAGGTAATACGCGGCGGCCGGGTCGCCCTGTTCGGCCGCGGCGCCGAGCAGCGCGCGTGCGCGTACATAGTCTTTCGGCAGGTCGCCGCTGCCGAGCAGCAACGCCTTGCCGAGCGCGAGCTGCGCGCGCCGTGCAGCCGGCGCGTCAGCCGTGTCGTGCGCCGCCGCGGCCGTTTCCAGCCAGCCGCGCCCCTCGTCGCGCAGCCCCGGTTCGTGCGCATCGACGAGCGCGATGCCGAGCGCCGTCTGCGCGTCGGCCGAGCCGCGCCGTGCGAGCGTGCGCAACTGGGCCAGCGCATGCGGCTCGGTCGCCTGCGCGACCATCGCCTGCCATTCGTCGAGTTGCGCGGCGCTCGGCGCTGGGCCGGCGCCGCGCAGGCCGGTCGCTGCGACGACGGCCGCGACGGTCACGGCCGCCGCCGCGAGCAGCGCGGCGGGCGGGAGCTTCGCGCGCAGCACGCGCCGCGCGGCAGCGGCGAAGCCGGTTTCGGCAGGCCGCATCGTCCGGATCGGTTGCATCGCGTGTCTCATTGCGTGAGGTCGATCTCGTAGGTCGCGAGGTTCTTGCCCGAGCCGTCGTCGGCCGCGACCTGCGTGATACCGGTCAGGCCGGCCGCCGTCGCGTCGCCGAGGCGGTTCGGCGCGGACGCGAACCGCACGTGCGCGACCGAGCTCGCGAGCTTCGTGAAGCGCCAGCTGCGCTGCGCGCCGTCGGCCGCACGCGTGATCGCGCCGCGCTTCTTGATGAACGCGATCAGCACGTCGCGGTTCGCGTCGGGCGACGCGAAGATCGTCTTGCTGCCGTCGAGGCCCGGGAAGTTGCCGCCGCCGCTCGCACGGTAGTTGTTGGTCGCGACGATGAACTGCGCGTTCGGGTCGATCGGCGCACCCTTGTACGTCAGGTTCCGGATGCGGCTGCCGACCGGCTGCGTGACGTCGATTTCATAGGCGAGATCGGCCGACGTGAACATGTCGAAGTTGTAGCCGGGGAAGGTGCTGACGAGCGGCTGCACGGTCGCCTTCGTCGGGTCGATCGTGTTGAAGCGCTTCGCGGCGGTCTCGAGCCAGTTCTTCACGTCGGCGCCGCTCACCTTCACCGCGTACACGGTGTTCGGATACAGGTACAGGTCGGCGGCGTTGTTGATCGCGAGCGCGCCCGGCGCGACGTCGGTGTAGTCGGTGCCGCCGCCGAAGCCGCTCTTGAACGGCGCACTGACCGACAGCACCGGCAGCGACGCGTATTGCGGCAGGTTCGCCTGCACGTAGGTCTTCACGTAGTCGGCCTGCGCCTCGTTGACGATCTGGATCGCGCCCGGATCGCCGACGTCCGCGAAGTACGAGTTCATCCGGTAGTCGGTCGAGCCGATCGGCGTCTTCACGTAGTCGATCGTCGCCTGGTGCTCGGCCGCGATCGCGGCGGAGACCGACGGGTCGGCGGCGACGTAGCTCTTGTCGGCGTTCTGGATCGGCCGCGCCTCGACGGTCGTCTGCGACTTGTCGACGGCCCACGTCTTGCCGTCGAACTTCAGGCCGAGCTTGATCACGCCGAGATGCTTGCCCCAGTAGTTGGCCATCACGGTCGGCACGCCGTTGACGGTGCCCTTGACCTTGTCGACGCCCGGCAGGTTGAACTGCGACACCGTGCTGTTCGCGTCCGGGAACACCTGGTGCGAGTGGCCGATCAGCATCGCGTCGATGCCGGGCACCTTCGACAGCCACCAGCTGCCGTTTTCCATCGTCGGCGAGTACGCGGCATTGTCGAGACCGCCGTGCGAGATCGCGACGACGAGATCGGCGCCCTTCGCGCGCATTTCCGGAATGTACTTCTCGGCCGCCTCCTTCAGCCCGGTCGTATAGACCTTGCCGTCGAGCCAGCGCTTGTCCCAGTTCATGATCGCGGGCGGCGTGAAGCCGATGATGCCGATCTTCACGGGCGCGCTGACCGTCTTGCCGTCCGGCGTCGTGGCTGTCACCGTGCGCGTGAGGATCGTGTACGGCGTGAACAGCGGCGCGTTGGTCTTCGCGCTGATCACGTTCGCGAGCACCTGCGGGAAGTTCGGGCCCGCGCACTTCTTCTGCTGGGCCGGCGCCGGCAGGCCGTCGACCTCGAACGTGTTGCCGGTCACCTGCGACAGGTACGGCAGCCCGTAGTTGAACTCGTGGTTGCCGATCCCGCCGCCGTCGAATTTCGCGGCGTTCATCACCTTGTAGATCGCGAGCGTCTGGTCGCAGCCCACCGGCTTCACGAGCGCCTGGTAGTCGGACAGCGCGGTGCCCTGGATCGTATCGCCGTTGTCGAGCAGCAGCGTGTTCGGGTACTGCTTGCGCGCCTGCGCGATCAGCGTCGACACGCGCTCGAAGCCGAGCGAATTGTCGGCGGCGAGCTTGAAATAGTCGTACGACAGCACGTTGGTGTGCAGGTCGGTCGTCTCGAGCAGCGCGAGCGTGGCCGTCGTGCCGACGGGCGCCTGGGCCTCGGGCTGCGACGGCGGCGTGGCGGTGACGTCGTCGCCGCCGCAGCCGGCGAGGGCGAAGGCGAGGCTGGCGAGCGCGGCGGCGGCCGGTACGTGGCGGCGGGAAAGCGGGGGGAGACGCATCGGTTGTCCTGTTCGGTGTTCTGTTTTATGAAGCGCGAGGTACGCACGAATGGCGGCGCGGTGCGCCGACGGCCTGAGGTGCGGCGCGTGAGAGTATCGAAAGGAAACGTGACGGAACAATGAAAGGTTGCGATGCCGGCAGCGGGCCGCGGCCGGCGGCGGCTTCGGGCCGGCCCCGGCCGGCGCCATGCTCCCGGCTGCGCACCGCGCCGCCGACGCCGCGCCGGAAATCCTCACGTCGCGGCGTCGGACGGTTCGCTACAATGGCCGCTGTCATCCTTTTGCAAACAACCTGCCCTTGGACTTCGAGACTCCTCCCGGCCTGTCGGTCGACGCCGGCGGCCAGGGCCAGACGGTGCGCCTGACCGGCCAGTGGACTGCGCTGTCGCTCGCGCGCAACCGCGGCGCCGTGGCGCGCCGCATCGCGAGCATCGCCGCCGGGCGCGTGAGCGAATGGGATCTGTCCGGCATCGAGCGGCTCGATCACGTCGGCGGCCAGGCGCTGTGGCGCGTGTGGGGCCGCAAGCTGCCGGCCGGCGTCGCGCTGAGTGCCACGCAGCGCACGATCTTCGAGCGCATCGAGCGGCTCGACAGCCAGCGCGAGGCGCCCGAGCGCATCGCGCGGTTCGATCCCGTCACGCGGCTCGGCCAGGCGATCTTCTCGTTCGGCGAACACCTGCAGGGCGGCATCGCGATGTTCGGCCTCGTGATCCTCGATGCGCTGTCGGTGCTGCGCCGCCCGCGGACGATGCCGTGGCGGGAAACCTCCGCGAACATCTACAGCGCCGGCGCACAGGCGCTGCCGATCACCGCGCTCGTCGCTTTCCTGATCGGCATCGTGCTCAGCTACCTGTCCGCGCAGCAGTTGCAGATGTTCGGGGCGAACCGCTACATCGTGAACATTCTCGGGCTGTCGGTGATCCGCGAGCTCGGCCCCGTGCTGTCGGCGATTCTCGTCGCGGGCCGCTCGGGCTCGGCGATCACCGCGCAGATCGGCGTGATGCGCGTGACCGAGGAGCTCGACGCGATGCGCGTGATGGGCATCCCGCACGGGCTGCGGCTGATCCTGCCGCGCGTGCTCGCGCTCGGCGTCGCGATGCCGCTGCTCGTGATGTGGACCAACATCATCGCGCTGACGGGCGGCGCGCTCGCCGCGAAGCTGGTGCTCGGCATCGACATCAACTATTTCGTGCGCTCGCTGCCGGGCGTCGTGCCGATCGCGAACCTGTACATCGGCGTCGGCAAGGGCGTCGTGTTCGGCATGCTGATCGCGCTGGTCGCGTGCCATTTCGGCTTCCGGATCAAGGCGAACTCGCAGAGCCTCGGCGAAGGCACGACCACGTCGGTGGTGTCGTCGATCACGGTCGTGATCCTCGCCGACGCGGTGTTCGCGATCCTGTTCCAGAACGTGGGGCTCGGATGAACGCATCGAACGAAACGACCGCGCATGCCGCGGCGATCGGCGCCGGGGCGGTCGGCCCCCGGCCGGACGCGGCCGCCGATGCCGGCGATCTCGTGATCGAGGTGCGCAACCTGACCAAGCGCTACGGGCGCAACATCGTTCACCAGAAGCTCGACTTCGACGTGCGGCGCGGCGAGATCGTGTCGATCGTCGGCGGCTCGGGCTCCGGCAAGACGACGCTCGTGCGCCAGATCCTCGGCCTCGAACGGCCGACGTCGGGCACGATCAAGGTGTTCGGCGAGGATACGGCGACGATCGACGACGCGAGCGCGCGGATGATGCGCACGCGTTCGGGGATGCTGTTCCAGCAGGGCGCGCTGTTCTCGTCGATGACGGTGTTCGACAACGTCGCGCAGCCGCTGCGCGAGCTCGGCCGCGTGCCGCCGGACCTGCTGCACGACATCGTGATGCTGAAGCTCGAGATGGTCGGGCTGCCGTGCAAGCACGCGTCGAAGATGCCGGCCGCGCTGTCGGGCGGGATGGTGAAGCGGGTCGGCATCGCGCGCGCGATCGCGCTGGAGCCCGAGCTGCTGTTCCTCGACGAGCCGACGGCCGGCCTCGATCCGCAGGCCTCCGACGAATTCGTCGAGCTGATCGCGACGCTGCACCGCACGCTCGGGCTGACCGTCGTGATGGTGACGCACGACCTCGATACGATGGTCGCGCTGTCGACGCGCGTCGCGGTGCTGGCCGACCGCAAGGTGCTGGTCGCCGCGCCCGTCGAGGAGGCCGCGAACGTCGACCATCCGTTCATCCACGAATATTTCCTGGGGCTGCGCGGGCGCCGCGCGTTGCAGGCGCTGCCGCCCGAGCGGCGCGCGAAGCTGCCGAAGGCGGCCCTCGAACCGGCGCTGTCGAGCGTCGAGCTGTAGAAGCAAGGAACCCGCGAATGGAAAACAAATCACATGCGTTCTGGGCCGGCCTGTTCACGATCGCGCTGACGCTCGCGATCGCGGGCACCGTGTTCTGGTTCAACGTCGACCGCACCGTGCGCGTGCCGTACGACCTGCTCGCGCGCACCAACGTGACGGGGTTGTTCCCGGACGCGGCCGTGCGCTTTCGCGGCCTCGACGTCGGCAAGGTGCAGTCGATCGGCTTCGACCGCACGCATCCGGGTCAGATCCGGATCCGCATCCTCGTCGATCACGACGCGCCGATCACGCAGTCGACCTACGGCAGCCTCGGCTTCCAGGGCGTGACGGGCATCGCGTTCGTGCAGCTCGAGGATACGGGGCGCGATCTGTCGCCGCTGCCGTCGTCGCCGAAGTCGATCGCGCAGATCCCGATGCGGCCGAGCCTGTTCGACCAGATCCAGGAGCGCGGCGACGTGCTGCTGAGGCAACTCGAACTGGCCGCGAAGAGCGCGAACGCGCTGATGTCGCCCGAGATGCGCGAGCAGTTGCGCGCGACCGCCGAAAGCCTGCAGCACGCGGCCGACGGCGCCGCGACGCTGACGAAGCAGCTCGGCCCGGCGGTCACCGCGCTGCCGGAGACGATGCACGAGGTGAACCGCGCGATGGCGTCGGCGAACACGCTGCTGCAGCCGAACGGGCCGCTCGTGTCGAACCTGAACAAGGCCGGCACGGCCGCCGAGCAGGTCGGCGTCGCGCTGAACGGGCTCAACGCGCGCGTGCAGTACGACACGCTGCCGCGCTTCAATGCGCTGGCCGACAGCGTCGGCGACGCGTCGCGGCAATTGAAGGACGTCGCCGGCGAACTCGGCCGCAACCCGCGCAGTCTGTTGTTCGGGTCGCCCGGCGCGGCGCCGGGGCCCGGCGAAGCGGGCTTCGTCTGGCCTGGCGCGACGGCCGGGCAATGACGTTCATCGAAACCGGAAACATCATGCAGGAATACGCCATGCCACGAATCCTTGACCGCGCGCTGCGTCCGGCCGCGGCCGCGCTTGCCGTATTGACGCTCGCGCTGGCGGCCGGCTGCGCCGGCAACGACGCGGTGCTGTCGAACATCCGCTACGACCTCGGGCCCGTGTCGTCGGTGGCGACCACCGGGTCTGGCCCCGCGCTGAAGGTGCTCGACGTCGCCGCGCCCGACGCGCTCGATACGGACAAGTTCGCGTACCGCCTCGCGTACGCCGATGCGCAGCACGTGGCCGTCTATCGCGACAGCCGCTGGACCGCGCCGCCCGCGCAGTTGCTCACGCAACGGCTGCGCGGCGCGCTGTCGTCGCGCGGCACGGTGCTCGAAGGGGCCGACGGCGTGCGCGCGCCGACCCTCAAGGTCGACCTGAGCGAATTCGAACAGGTCTTCGACGGGCAGTCGCAAAGCCACGGTGCGGTGACCGCGCGCGCGACGCTGATGCTCGACGGCAAGGTGCTCGGCCAGCGCACGTTCGTCGCGCGCGCGCCGTCGAGCACGCCCGACGCGGCCGGCGGCGCGCGTGCGCTCGCGGCGGCCAGCGACGAACTCGTGTCGCAGATCGCCGCGTGGGTCGGCGTGCAGGCGTACGCGGGCACGCCGTGACGCCCGGCGGGCAGCCGCGATGAGCGCGCCCGGCACGCATCGCGCGTCGCCGCTCGCGCGGCAGGCGTTTGCCGCCTACGCGGCGCTGATCGTCTATGCGTCGCTGTATCCGTTCGAAGGCTGGGCGTCGCTCGGCATCGGCCCGTTCGATTACCTGTTCGCGCCGATGCAGCGCTACGTGACGGCGTTCGACGTGGTCACGAACGTGCTCGGTTATCTGCCGTTCGGCGCACTCGGCGTGCTCGCGCTGCACCCGCGCTGGCGCGGCGTGGCCGCGACGCTGATCGCGAGCGTGCTCGGCGTGCTGCTGTCGGGGACGATGGAAGCGCTGCAGACCTACCTGCCGACGCGCGTCGCGTCGAATCTCGATCTCGGCGCCAACGCGCTCGGCGCGCTGCTGGGCGCGGCGCTTGCTGCGCCGGTCGCCGGCGCGCTGCTCGACCGCGGCGTGCTGCGCCGGCTGCGCCTCGCGTGGCTGGAGGCCGACGGGTCGACGCCGCTGCTGCTCGCCGCGCTGTGGCCGTTCGCGATCGTGTTTCCGTCGCCGTTCCTGTTCGGCATCGGCGACTGGCCGGCCGCGCTGTGGGAGCGCGCCGACGCGTCGATGCAGGACGCGCTGCTCGCATGGCTGCCGGCCGCGTGGCACGTCAGCGAATGGCCCGAGCGGGTCGACGGCTGGTTGTCGGATTCCGCGTGGGAAGCCGTGCTCGGCGGGCTGATGCTGTTCCCCGCGCTGGCGATCGCGTCGCTCGCGATGCGCCCGCGCGCGCCGCGCATCCGGCTGCTGGTCGCGCTGGTGGTCGCCACGCTCGTGCTGAAGGCGGCCGCGACGTTCATGCAGTCGGCCACCGGCCTCGTCGTCGTGTGGGCGACGCCCGGCGCGCGGCTCGGCATCGAGCTGGGTTTCGCGGCGGCGCTCGTCGCATTGCGCGTGCCGGCGACGTGGCGCGCGATGCTCGCGGCGCTCG
Organism: Burkholderia sp. ABCPW 11; assembly: GCF_001523445.1. Taxonomy (NCBI): domain Bacteria; kingdom Pseudomonadati; phylum Pseudomonadota; class Betaproteobacteria; order Burkholderiales; family Burkholderiaceae; genus Burkholderia; species Burkholderia sp. ABCPW 11. Next base: position 11,193 of record NZ_LOVM01000098.1, read on the forward strand.
CGCTGCTGGCCGGCGTCGCGCTCGTGAACCTGCTGCCGGTCAATCCGTTCTTCGACTTCACGCTGTCGGGGTGGCGGCAGGGCCGCTACGTGCACTTCAACAGCATCGCGCGCTGGCTCGCATGGATCTGGCCCTACGCGGCGCTGATCTGGCTCGGCCAGCGCGTCGAGCACGCGTGGCTGCCGGCCGCGCTGCGCCGCTGACGCGGCAGCCCGGGCCCGTGCGGCGGCGGTCGCGCCGCGGGCAGCCGCGTGCGCCGGTCGCTATAATCGTCCGCATCCTCCGTTACCGCTTCGCGTAACGGCAATTCATCGCCCTTCTTTCCGCACGGCCTTGCGCCGGGCCGCTCGTCACCATCATGGATTCCTACTATCAGCACCACGTCTTCTTCTGCCTGAACCAGCGCGAACCGGGCGCCGAACGCCCGAGCTGCGCGCAATGCGACGCGCAGACCATGCAGGAATACGCGAAAAAGCGCGTGAAGGAACTCGGTCTCGCGGGGCCCGGCAAGGTCCGCATCAACAAGGCCGGCTGCCTCGACCGCTGCGAGGAAGGGCCAGTGATGGTCGTGTATCCGGAAGGCACGTGGTACACGTACGTCGATCGGGCCGACATCGACGAGATCGTCGAGTCGCACCTGCGCGACGGCAAGGTCGTCGAGCGCCTGAAGATCTGAGCGGGCCGGCCGAATGAACGTTCATACGCAGAAATCGCTGATCGCGGGCCCGATCGGCCAGATCGAAATCGCGGTCGACCTGCCCGACGCCGTGCGCGAAGGCGGCGCCGCGCCGCGCGGCATCGCGCTCGTCGCGCATCCGCATCCGTTGTTCGGCGGCACGATGGACAACAAGGTCGCGCAGACGCTCGCGCGCACGCTCGTGCAACTGAACTACGTCGTCTACCGGTCGAACTTCCGTGGCGTCGGCGCGACCGAAGGCGTGCACGACAACGGCGCCGGCGAGGCCGACGACCTGCTCGCGGTGCTCGCGCACATGCGCGCGCAGCCCGCGTATGCGGACCTGCCGCTCGTGCTCGCGGGCTTCTCGTTCGGCACCTTCGTGCTGTCGCACGTCGCGAAGCGGCTGCGCGACGCGGGCGAGACGATCGAGCGGATGGTGTTCGTCGGCACGGCCGCGAGCCGCTGGCAGGTGGCCGACGTGCCCGAGAACACGCTCGTGATCCATGGCGAAACCGACGACACGGTGCCGATCGCGTCGGTGTACGACTGGGCGCGGCCGCAGGAGCTGCCGGTCGTCGTGATCCCCGGCGCCGAGCATTTCCTCCATCGCAAGCTGCACGTGCTGAAGCGCATCATCGTCGACGCGTGGCGCTAGGGCCAGCGCAAGCCCGTTATCAGCGTGAACAGGCGCCAGCCTGCATGCGGGCGCCGGCGTAAGCGCCGGCGCCCGTGCCGCGCACCGGCGCCCGGCCGGATGATGCGCGACCCTTCCCGACACTTCACGCGACGCCGCGCCGCAACCCGGCTGCCGCACGCCGGCGCAACGCGCGTTGCACGCCGCCCGCGCCCGTCTCTCGTGCGGCGTCGAGCAAGCGTGCCCGATGCGCCGCCGCGCGATGCGCGCGCAGCCGGTATGCGGGCGTTCGGCGGCAGGTTCGCGAAAACGCCGTTCGCGGCCACGTATAATGGCCGCATTCCGCGTTGCCCGCGGCCCGGCTGGGCCCATGCGGCGCTCGTTTCGCCGCCTGTCCGCCCGCTCGCGACGGCCGCGAACCGAACGCGTCCGCACGAGTCCAACCGGCGCGTTTCGCGTCGCCCGACGGTGTCGGGCGAGTGCCCGAAACGCCCGCCGCCTTGCCGTTCAACCCTGCGCGTTTCGCACCGCACTTTCTGCCATCAGCCTGAATCGATCATGCGTCTGTCTTCCCAAGGCCTCAAGTCCCTCGCTTCCTCCATCGCCTTCGCCACCGCCGCGCGCAACGTCGCGCTCGGCGTGATGCTGCCCGTCGCGCTCGCATCGACCATCGTCGTCGCCGAGGCGAAGCCGGCCGCCAAGGCCAAGGCCGCGCATGCGGCGCCGGCCGCCGAGCAGTCCACCGGCGCGCCCGCGACCTACATGCCGGGCGCGGTGCCGCCGCCGGGCGTGAACGCGCGCTCGTGGGTGCTCGTCGACGCGACGAGCAACACGGTGCTCGCATCGGGCAATGCGGACGAACGCGTCGAGCCGGCGTCGCTGACGAAGCTGATGACGGCGTACCTCGTGTTCGAGGCGCTCGACAAGAAGAAGATCTCGATGGAGCAGATCGTCACGCCGAGCGACGCGGTGCGCCGCGTCGGCCGCGACGAGTCGCGCATGTTCATCGAGGCGAACAAGCCGGTGTCCGTGCATGACCTCGTGTACGGGATGATCATCCAGTCGGGCAACGATGCCGCGATCGCGCTGGCCGAACTCGTCGGCGGCAGCGAAGGCCAGTTCGTCACGATGATGAACGACGAGGCCGCGCGCCTCGGCATGAAGGGCACGCACTTCGCCGACGTGAACGGCATGCCCGACCCGAACCACTACACGACGGCCGGCGACCTCGCGAAGCTGTCCGCGCACCTGATCCGCGATTTTCCGCAGTACTACGGCATCTTCTCGGAGAAGGAATTCAAGTACAACAACATCCGCCAGGGCAACCGCAACCGGCTGCTGTGGCTCGACCCGACGGTCGACGGCCTGAAGACGGGCCATACGCAGGCGGCCGGCTTCTGCCTGATCGCGTCGGCCAAGCGCGCGATCCCGGGTGTCGACGGCCAGCGCCGCCTCGTGTCGGTGATGATGGGCGAGCAGAAGGAAAGCGACCGTACGCAGGACAGCATGAAGATGCTGAACTACGGCTACAGCGCGTTCGATTCGGTGCGCCTGTTCAAGGGCGGCCAGGCGATCGCGACGCCGCGCCTCTACAAGGGCAAGGAGAACACCGTGCAGGTCGGCGTGAGCGCCGACCAGTGGGCGACCGTGCCGCGCGGCCTCGGCGACAAGGTCAAGACCGAAGTCGACGTCAACGCGCCGCTGATCGCGCCGCTCGCGCAAGGCCAGCAGGTCGGCACCGTGAAGATCGTCGCCGACGGCAAGACGCTGTCCGAATTCCCGGTCGTCGCGCTGCAGGCCGTGCCGGAAGCGGGTATCTTCGGACGTATCTGGGACTCGATCCTGCTGATGTTCAGCAAGAAGAAGTAAGCGCGACGGGCCTTTGTTTTCACGACTTCATCCCCATCTGTCATAGCCATGAGCCAAGCCGAATTCGAACCGATCGTCTACCTCAGCGTCTCGTCGCAGGAGGAACTGGTGCCGCTGTCCGAAGCCCGTGTGCCGGTGCTCGACCGCGGGTTCATCTTCGGCGACGGCGTGTATGAAGTCGTCCCCGTGTATGCGCACGACGGCGCGCACGTGCCGTTCCGGATCGAACAGCATCTGGACCGGCTCGCGCGCAGCCTGAAGAAGATCGGCATCGACAACCCGCACGATGCGGCCGGTTGGCGCGCGCTGATCGAGCGGGTGGTCGCGGCGAACGCCGAAGGCCTCGGCGACGGCAACGCGCTCGTCTACCTGCAGGTGACGCGCGGCGTCGCGAAGCGCGGTCACGCATTCCCGGCGAACGCGGTGCCGACGGTGTTCGCGATGACGAGCCCGCTGCGCCTGCCGTCGGAAGAAGAGCGTGCGAAGGGTGTGCGCTGCGTGACGGCCGAGGATCGCCGCTGGCTGCATTGCGACATCAAATCGATCTCGCTGCTCGGCAACGTATTGATGGCGCAGCATGCGGCCGAACGCGACGCGTTCGAGACGATCCAGCTGCGCGACGAAAACGTGACCGAAGGCTCGTCGTCGAACGTGTGGATCGTGAAGAACGGCGAACTGTTCGCGCCGCCGCGCAGCAACAAGATCCTCGAAGGGATCCGCTACGCGCTGGTCGAGCAACTGGCCGACGAATGCGGGATCCGGTTCGTCGCGCGCGAGATCAGCGAGGTCGAGCTGCGTTCGGCCGACGAAATCATGATCACGTCGGCCACCAAGGAAATCCTGCCCGTCACGTCGCTCGACGATCTGCCCGTGCAGGGCGGCAAGCCGGGCCCCGTGTTCGCGGCGCTGTATGACGCGTACCAGCGTGCGAAGGCGCGCGAGTTTGAACAGTTTGACCTAACCCGGAGAAAATGATGAGCGAACCGACCAAAACCGTCGAGGTCACCGGCGCGATCGAAACCCGGAAGGAGTCGCTGCTGGAGTTTCCGTGCGATTTCCCGATCAAGATCATGGGCAAGGCGCACCCCGAATTCAAGGACACGATCTTCAAGGTCGTGGCCGTTCACGACAACGAGATCGACGTCGAGAAGATCGAGGAGCGCGCGTCGAGCGGCGGCAATTACACGGGCCTCACGATCACCGTGCGCGCGACGAGCCAGGAGCAGCTCGACAACATCTACCGCGCGCTGACCGGCCATCCGATGGTCAAGGTCGTACTTTAAGGCCCGTTCTGCGGCCGGGGATCAGCGCAAACGGCCGCTGATCCCTTTCCATCCGCCCTCCAGCGCGCACTCGGCGGGGCATTTCCCCGCCGCGCGCCGCGCGTCCAGCTCGTCGCACAGCCGCTTGTATTCGGCGACTTCCTCGAACAGCCAGGTCCGGAACGCCTGCACGCGCGGCGTGTTCAAGAGCGGCGGCGGACACACGAAAAAATAGTGCCACGGGCTCGGCCCGTCGATGTCGAACAGGCGCACGATGCGCCCGTCGAGCAGGTCGTGCACCGCGAGCGAGCGGCGCACCAGCGCGATCCCCTGGCCCTCGATCGCCGCGAGCAGCAGGTTCGACGAATCCTGGTACAGAATGCCCCGTTTCGGCTCGGTCAGCGTGTCGAGCCCGGCCGCGTCGAACCATGGCCGCCACAGCTCGTCGTCCGAGCGCAGCAGCGGGTAGTTCACGAGATCGGCGGGCGTCTGCGGCAGCTTGCCGCCGTTCAGTGTCGGCGCGCACGCGGGAAAGAACACCTCCTCGAACAGCGGCTCCACGTGAAGCCCCGGATAGCTGCCGAAGCCGAAGCGGATCGCGAGATCGACGTCGTCGCGCGCGAAATCGGTGAGCGAATTGGTCGACTGCAGCTCGACGTCGATTTCCGGATGCCGCTCGATGAACGTGCCGATGCGCGGCGTGATGAAGCGCGCGGCGAACGACGACAGCATCGACACCACCAGCCGCCGGTCGCGGTCGCTCGCGCGCACGTCGCGCGTCGCATCGGCGATCACCATCAGCGCGGTGCGGATCTGCTGCGCGTAGCGCATGCCGGCGTCGGTCAGGCACAGCCGCTTGCCGTTGCGCGTGAACAGCTGCACGCCGAGCTCTTCCTCGAGCGCGCGAACCTGATGGCTGACCGCGCCGTGCGTGACGAACAGCTCGTCGGCGGCGCGCGAGAAGTTCTCGTGGCGGGCGGCGGCTTCGAACGCGCGAATCGCGTTCAGCGCCGGGAGCTGGCGGAGGTCCATTTGCTAATTTTCCTCACATCGACGTGAAAATTGGTCGTTTGGTCGGGCGCCTTCGAGTGACTACGATTGTAGCCATCGAAGCACTTATTGGCGGAGTCGATCATGCAAGAAATCTCTTCAAGCATCACGTTTGAAATTCCCGTGGGCGAGACCGTGCCGATGAAGGTGCAACGCAGCACGCGACTGATCGTCCAGTGCGGGCCGGTCTGGGCGACGCGCAGCAACGACGTCGACGATTACTTCCTGGTCGACGGCGAGACGCTCAAGCTGCGCCGCGGCGAGCGGCTGTGGCTCAGCGCGGAAAGCCGGGAAGGCGCGCGCGTCGCGTTCTCGGTGTCGCGGCCGCCGCGGGAAGTCGCGCTCGGCGGGCTGGCCCGGTTGCGCGAGCGCGTCGCTGCATGGGTCCACGACGGCTGGCGCACCGTCTGACCGTCGTTTCGTCCGACGGATACCGGCGATCCGTCCCCCACCCAAGGCCGGCGAGACCCACGGGTTTTCGGTAAACTACCGCCCATGTCCGTTTCGCCGGTTTCCATCGTGTCCACGCCTGTCGCCGTTTCCGCATCGCCCGCCGGCGCCCCGGCTCAGCCGGTCACCGTGCGGTGGCGGGGCCGCGAGGCCTACGAGACGAGCTTCGACGCGATGCGCGCGTTCACCGACACGCGCACGGCCGACACCGGCGACGAGATCTGGGTGGTCGAGCATCCGCCCGTCTACACGCTCGGCCAGGCCGGCGACCCGGCGCACCTGCTGGTGGCCGATAGCGGCGTGCCGCTCGTGAAGGTCGACCGCGGCGGGCAAATCACCTACCACGGCCCCGGCCAGATCGTCGTCTACCTGCTGCTGGATCTGCGCCGGCGCAAGCTGATGGTGCGCACGCTCGTGACGAAGATCGAGCAGGCCGTGATCGACACCCTCGCGGCGTATAATCTCGCTTCGGTCCGCAAGGCGGGCGCGCCGGGCATCTACGTGGCATCCGGCATGCACGAAGGCGCGAAGATCGCGGCCCTCGGCCTGAAGATCCGCAACGGCTGCAGCTATCACGGGCTGAGCCTGAACGTGAAGATGGATCTGCGCCCGTTTCTTGCGATCAATCCGTGCGGCTATGCCGGACTGGAAACCGTCGACATGGCGAGCCTCGAGGTTGCCGCCGACTGGAACGACGTCGCCCACACGCTGGTGGGCCGTCTGATCGCCAACCTCGACGGCGCATCCGCGGCCGCCGACAAGCCGCACGCACTGGAACAATCGAATGACTGACGTTACCGCTTCTCCCGCACCGGCCGATACGGCCGCGACCCCGGCCTACGATCCGACCGCCAAGCAGAAGGCGCAGGCGAAGACGGCGCGCATCCCGATCAAGGTCATTCCGATCGAAAAGCTGAAGAAGCCCGAATGGATCCGCGTGAAGGCGGCCACCGGCAGCTCGCGTTTCAACGAGATCAAGACGATCCTGCGCGAGCACAACCTGCACACCGTGTGCGAGGAAGCGAGCTGCCCGAACATCGGCGAATGCTTCGGCAAGGGCACCGCGACGTTCATGATCATGGGCGACAAGTGCACGCGCCGCTGCCCGTTCTGCGACGTCGGCCACGGCCGCCCCGATCCGCTCGACGCGGATGAGCCGAAGAACCTCGCACGCACGATCGCCGCGCTCAAGCTCAAGTACGTGGTGATCACGAGCGTCGACCGCGACGACCTGCGCGACGGCGGCGCCGCCCACTTCGTCGAGTGCATCCGCGAGGTGCGCGAGCAGTCGCCCGACACGCGCATCGAGATCCTGACGCCGGACTTCCGCGGCCGTCTCGACCGTGCGATTTCGATCCTGAACGCGGCGCCGCCCGACGTGATGAACCACAACCTCGAAACGGTGCCGCGCCTGTACAAGGAAGCGCGCCCGGGCTCGGACTACGCGCACTCGCTGAAGCTGTTGAAGGACTTCAAGGCGCTGCATCCGGACGTCGCGACGAAGTCGGGGCTGATGGTCGGCCTCGGCGAGACGGAAGAGGAAATCCTGCAGGTGATGCGCGACCTGCGCGCGCACGACGTCGACATGCTGACGATCGGCCAGTACCTGCAGCCGTCCGAGCACCACCTGCCGGTGCGCGCGTACGTGCATCCGGACACGTTCAAGATGTACGAGGAAGAGGCGTACAAGATGGGCTTCACGCACGCGGCCGTCGGCGCGATGGTGCGTTCGAGCTATCACGCCGATCTGCAGGCGCATGGGGCGGGGGTGGTTTGAGCACCGCGTTTGCCTCCATCCGCGCAAGACCCGCAGTCCCGAAAGCCCGCAGCGATGCGGGCTTTTTCGTTGGCGCGGCGGTGATCCGCGCATGTGCACGGCAATCGTCACCCGACCGGACGCGCGATCCGATCCAGCATGAAAAGCAAAGCTGAAACGGCATCGATAGCTTCGCACGATAAGTTCGCTCCCGCCGCGCGCAAAGCTCGTAAAGTCGGCTCTCCGCTTGCAACGCCCGCATTCCGAAGGAGAGCCGCATGTCCCGTTTCAGCTTCATCCGCCGCGCCGCCGTCGCGCTGACCGCCTTTGCCGCGCTCGGCGCGGCGCACGCCGAATCGCGCGAAGTCGTGATCGCGTACCAGGACATGGTCGTGCCGTGGCGCTACGCGCAGGCGAGCGGTGAAGTCGAAAAGGCGACCGGCTACAAGGTCACGTTCCGCAAGCTCGACAGCGGCGCCGACGTGATCCGCGCGCTCGCGTCGGGCTCCGTGCAGCTCGGCGAAGCCGGTTCGAGCCCGATCGCGGCCGGGCTGTCGCAGGGGCTCGATATCTCGCTGTTCTGGGTGCTCGATAACATCAACGACGCCGAGGCGCTCGTCGCGCGCAACGGCTCGGGCGTGACCAGCGTTGCCGCACTCAAGGGCAAGAAGATCGGCGTGCCGTTCGTGTCGACGTCGCACTTCCATACGCTCGTCGCGCTACAGGCCGCGGGCGTGAATCCGAACGACGTGAAGATCGTCAACCTGCGTCCGCCCGAAGTCGCGGCCGCATGGACGCGCGGCGACATCGACGCGACCTATATCTGGGATCCGGTGCTCGCGAAGGTTAAGCAGTCGGGCACGGTGCTGACGACGTCGGGCCAAGTTGCGAAGGAAAGCGGCAAGTCGACCTTCGACGGCTTCGTCGTGAGCCGCAAGTTCGCGCGCGAGAATCCCGAATTCGTCACGCGCTTCGTGAAGGTGCTCGCGGCCGCCGACGCCGACTACCGCGCGCATGCCGCGGCGTGGAAGGTCGGCTCGCCGCAGGTCGCGGCGGTGGCGAAGGTGTCGGGCGCGAACGCGGCAGATGTGCCCGCGAGCCTCGCGCTCTATGCGTTCCCGACGGCGGCCGAGCAGGCTTCGCCGACGTGGCTCGGCGGCGGCGCGCAATCGGGCGCCGCGAAGTCGCTCGCGGCCACGGCCGCGTTCCTCAAATCGCAAGGCACGATCCAGACGGTGCTCGCCGACTATTCGGCGGGCGTCGATCCGCAGTTCGTGCAGAAGGCCGCGCGCTGAGCGCGGTCATTCGGCCCATTCATCGCGGAGCCCTTCGATCATGAGTACGCTGGAAGTCCGCCAGGTATCGGTCGCCTATCCGGGCGAGCGCGGCAGGCCGACGACGCAGGCGCTCGCGCGCGTCGACCTGCGCATCGATGCCGGTGAATTCGTCGTCGCGCTCGGTGCGTCCGGCTGTGGAAAGACGACGCTGCTGAACTGCATGGCCGGCTTCGTCGCACCGACGACGGGCGACGTATCCGTCGACGGCGTGCCGATCACGGGCCCCGGCGCCGATCGCGGCGTCGTGTTCCAGAAATACGCGTTGTTGCCATGGCTCGACGTGCTCGACAACGTCGCGCTCGGGTTGCGCTTCGCACGCGTGTCGAAGGCCGAACGCGAAGCGCGCGCGGCGGAGATGCTCGCGCTCGTCGGCCTCGAGCGCCATGCGCACGCGCGCGTGTACGAACTGTCGGGCGGGATGCAACAGCGCGTCGGCATCGCGCGCGCGCTCGCGAGCGATCCGCGCGTGCTGCTGATGGACGAGCCGATGGGCGCGCTCGATGCGATGACGCGCGGCACGATGCAGGCGCTCGTGCTCGACGTGTGGGCGCGGACAGGCAAGACGGTGTTCTTCATCACGCACGACGTCGAGGAGGCGCTCTTTCTCGCGACGCGTCTCGTCGTGATGACGCCGGGCCCCGGCCGGATCGCGGAAACCTTCGAATTGCCGTTCGCGCGCCGCTACGTCGAAACGCGCGATGCACGTGCGGTGAAGTCGTCGCCGGAATTCATCGGATGGCGCGAGCGGCTGATCGCGTATCTGCATCGCGACGAGCCGGTAGTCGCCGGGACCGCGTGATGCACGAGTTCGCGAGGCAGGGTGCGTCCGTCGGGCGTGGCCGGATCAGTACATTGCACAGGCAGGACACCATGAGCACGCAGGATTCGTGGGCGGCCGACCGAACGGCCGCGGATTTCGAGCCGGACGACGGTCGCACGACGCGGGCAGAGGCTGCGGCGCGTGCCGTGCGTGCGCGTCGTTCGTCGGGCCGTTATCGCTTGCCCGGGCAGGGGAAGACGGCCGCGCTGAGCGCGGCGACGATCGCAGCGCTGGCCGTGCTGTGGTGGGTCGCGACGCATCTGCAGTGGCTGCCGCCGCTGTTCCTGCCCGCGCCGGAAGCCGTATGGACGGCGTTCGTCGACGCGTGGCACGGCCGTATCCAGGGCGGCCTGCCGTTGTCCGACCATCTGCTGTGGAGCGCTGCCCGCGTGTTCGGTGCGTTCGCGCTTGCCACCGCGATCGGTGTGCCGGCCGGCATCCTGATGGGCGTGAGCCGCATCGCACGCGGCGTGCTGGATCCGCTGCTGGAGTTCTACCGGCCGCTGCCGCCGCTTGCGTATCTGCCGCTCGTCGTGATCTGGTTCGGCATCGACGAGACGGCGAAGCTCGTCGTGATCTTCCTCGCATGCTTCGCGCCGATCGCGATGGCCGCACGCGCCGGCGTGCGCGCGGCGACGGTCGAGCAGATCAACGCCGCGTACTCGCTCGGCGGCAGCTTCGCGCAGATCGTGCGGCACGTCGTGTTGCCGGCTGCGCTGCCGGAAATTCTCACCGGGCTGCGGATCGCGATCGGGTTCGGCTGGACGACGCTCGTCGCGGCCGAGATGGTCGCCGCGACGGCCGGACTCGGGCAGATGGTGCTCAACGCATCGAGCTTCCTGCGCACCGACATCGTCGTGATGGGGATCCTGATCATCGGCGCGATCGCATGGCTGTTCGATCTGGCGATGCGGTGGGTCGAGCGGCGGGTGGTGCCGTGGAAGGGGCGAGGGTAGGCCGTACAGGCTGCACGGACGCCGGTTGGCGCCCGCGTCGAGAAGACGAGGGGCCGGGGTGCGTGTCGATCTAACCCAGGCCCCTGCCGTTTGAAGCGGAGGGTGCCGCCGTGGCGCGCGTTACCAGCGATAGCCGGCGCCGGCGCCGACCGCGACCGTGCCGCGGGTATTGGTCGACCCGGACGCCTTGACCACCCAGCGCCCGTTGCGGGTGGCGGTCGACACGCCGAACGCGACGGCCGATTGCCCGCTGTAGGTGCCGCCGGCGACCGAGACCATGCTTTCGCCCGCCAGCGACGCCTGCGGCAGGTTCGCGATCGCGACGGCGGATGCGATGCCGCCGCTTGCGTCACGTCGATAGTGATCCATGTCGGATCGAACGCTGCGGATGTGGTCGTTCAGTTGCTGGACGTTCACGGCATCGGTCGGGGCAGTGCCGGGCGCCACGTGGGTGATCTGCCGCTCCTGCCCCGGCGCGCCGACGGACACCGTGTTGTCGCGATCGGCGACGGAGCCGTTGCCGAGTGCAACCGAATTCTGGCCCGATGCGGTCGCGTTGTTGCCGAGCGCGAGACTGCCGTTGCCGGATGCGCTCGAATTCTGGCCGAGCGCCATCGAGTTCGAGCCGGTCGCGCCGGAGCCGTCGCCCAGCTGCGCCAACTGGCCGCCCTGCTCGCCGATCGGCGGCCTGGTGCCGGGGCCGACCTGCTCGATGTTGTTGATGCGCGTGTCGAGCGATTCCAGGCGAGTTTCGAATTGCTGCTGCATCGAGAAGAGCTGCCCGCCGTTCACGGCCTGCATGCTGTTCGCCGCGATGGCGCCTGCCTTGACGTTGTCGAGCAAGGTGCCGCCGACGCCGCCGAGCGTAGCGCGATCCAGCTTCAGGTCGTCGTACACGATCGCGCCGAGCGCCTTGCCGTTCGGATCGATCAGCCCGGTCGCCTTGAGCTGCGCGACCGTCACGGCATCGGTGTCGCCGATGCCGTTCGACAGGCCGGTCAGCGTGCGCGTGCCGTCCGTGCCGGCGACGCTCACCGACGTGCCGCCCTTGCCGGCGCCGATCGAGATCGCGAGACTCGCCGGATCCTGCCGGACGAGGCCGGCCGTGCCGTTGTCGAGCCGCGTGCCGAGATCGGTGACGTCGTTGCGGATCGACGTCACGTTGTTTTCGACGGTGGCGACACGTCCGTCGATCGTCGTGACGCGTCCGTCGAGCTGGGTCAGTGCACCGCCGACGTTGTCGAACGATTGTCCGTCGACCGTGTAGGTCGGGCCGCGCACGGTTCCGTTCGCGTCGACGGTCGCATCGCCGCCGAGCGCGGCGACGACGGGTTTCAGCTGCGACAGGTTGGTAGCGTCGGTGTCGCGGGTGCCGGCGCCGAGGTTGACGAGCTGGCGCTGGGTGCTCGCCGTGCCGATCGACACGGTATTCGTGCGGTCGGCGACACTACCTTGGCCGAGCGCGACCGCACCGTTGGCGGTGACCTTGGAGTCCGCGCCGAGCGCCACGCCGCGCACGGCTTCGACTCGCGATGACGAACCGAACGCGCTCGAACGATCGCCCGTGACGTACGACGACACGCCGACCGCGCTCGAGCGGTCGCCCTGGATATGGGCGGCTTCGCCGACGGCCACGGTGGCGCGCCCATCGGCGGTGGCATGTGCGCCGATCGCGAGCGCCGAGTAGTCCTCGCCCGTCTCGCCATTCGCCTTTGCGCCAGGTCCGATCGCGATCGACCCGGCTCCGGACGCGGTCGGCTCGCCGCCGGCGCCGTCCTTGATCGTCAGGTAGTGCTGAACCAGATCGTTTTCGGTCGCATGGACGTAGTACGGTGCGAGCGCGGCGATGGCGACGGCGAGTGCCGGCAGGCGGGCGGAGGGCGCGCGTTGCCGTTCGGGACAAGCATGCGAGCGGATCCGAGCGGTACGGGAATCTGCAGCGGATGTGCGTGACATATTATTCGTAATCCTGATCGATGAGATGTTCGATGCAGCCCGGGATCCATGTGCGGCTTCGTCGAAAGGCGCGGGGCGCAGCGTCGTTGCCGCGGGTGGCGGACCGCTATCGCGTGGGCCCGGACTGAGCGAGCGACTATACGGACGGACGCAGGCGTCGTCGATCAGACAGTTACGAAAGTGATTTAGCGCGGATAGGACACGCTATGGGTGCGCGATCGCGCGGCGGTTCGATGTCGCGATGCGATGAGGGGAGCGACGGGTGGGGGGCCACATAGCCGGGAAACGGCGACGACGTCCGGAAGGCGCGTCGTCGCATTCATGGCGCAATGCGTCGGTGGAGGAGGGGAGGGCCGTCAGTTCGATGCGCAACGATCGCGCATGCGTTACCGGCCTCATTCCCCCATCGCCACTCCTTCCCTGCGCGGATCCGCGCCGCCGAACCACACCGTCTGCCCCTGCACGTTCAGCCGCTGGATTCCCTGCAGCCCCGAGTTCATCTCGACGATCTGCACGTCGTGCCCGCGGCCCTTCAGCCCGTCGACGAGCGCGTCCGACACGCGGCCGCGTTCGAGTTGCGTCGGCCCGTTCATCGACCCGAAGTTCGGCAGCGCGATCGCCTGCTGCATCGTCATCCCCCAGTCGAGCACGCCAACCAGCGTCTTCGCGACGTGATTGATGATCGCGGGGCCGCCGGCCGAGCCGACGATCATCGTCACCTGCTTCGTCTTCTTGTCGAACACGAGTTCCGGCGACATCGCCGAGCGCGGCCGCTTGCCGGGCTGCACGCGGTTCGCGATCGGCCGGCCGTTGTCGGTCGACGCGAACGAGAAGTCGGTGAGCTGGTTGTTCAGCATGAAGCCGCGCACCATCAGCCGCGAGCCGAACGCGTCCTCGATGCTGGTCGTCATCGACAGCGCCTGACCGTAGCGGTCGACGATCGCGATGTCGGACGTCGACGGCAATTCGGCGCTGCGGTCGTCGGCCGTCGCGAGCGTCGCGCCCTGGGGCGTGCCGGCCTGTGCGACACCCATGCTGTTGTCGCCGATCAGCCGCGCGCGCTGCGCGAGATAGGTCTTGTCGGTGAGGCTCGCCCAGTTGCCGCCCGGCAGCGGCACGAAATCGGGATCGGCCACGTAGCGCGCGCGGTCCGCGTACGCGAGACGCCCGGCTTCGCTGAACAGATGGGCGGCGAACGGCGTCGGCTCGTAGCCGAGCTCGTTGCGCACCGGCTTCTGCGCGCCGATCTGCTGCCAGTCGGGCATCGCCTCGAGAATGCCAAGCATCTGCGCGATCGCGAGGCCGCCCGACGATGGCGGCGGCATCCCGCAGACCACCGAGCGCCGATAGTCGGCGCACAGCGGCGCACGCACCTTCGCCTTGTAGCGCGCGAGATCCTGCAGCGACAGCAGTCCCGGGTTGGTCGGGTGCTTGCGCACCTTCGTGACGATGTCGCGCGCGATCGCGCCGCTGTAGAACGCGTTCGCGCCGCGGTCGGCGACCTGGCGCAGCACGGTCGCGAGGGCGGGATTCTTCAGTACCGTGCCGGCAGTCTTCGGCGTGCCGTCCGCATTGTAGAAGTACGCGCGGGCGGCCGGGTCGTCGTGCAGGTACTTGTCGTTCGCGATCAGCATCGCGAGCCGCGGGCTGATCGTGAAGCCGCGCTCGGCGAGCCGGATGGCCGGCTGGAACAGCCGGCGCCACGGCAGCTTGCCGTGCGCGCGGTGCGCGGCGTCGAGCATGCGCAGCACGCCCGGCGTGCCGACCGAGCGCCCGCCGACGACACCTTCGTAGAAGCCCATCGGCTGGCCGGTCGGCCCGTAGAAGAGGCGCTCGGTCGCGGCGGCCGGCGCGGTCTCGCGGCCGTCGTACGCCTGCGTCGTCTTGCCGTCGAAGTACAGCATGAACGCGCCGCCGCCGATGCCCGACGATTGCGGCTCGACCAGCGCGAGCACCATCTGCGTCGCGATGGCCGCGTCGATCGCGGTGCCGCCGGCCTTCAGCATGTCGTAGCCGGCCTGCGTGGCGAGCGGGTTCGCGGCCGCGATCATGAAGTGCTGCGAGGTCCAGCCCGACTTGTCGGTCCAGCCGGACGACGGTTCGGGCGCGTGAACGCCGGGCAGCGGGACGGCCGCGCCCGACGCGGCGGCAACCGGGACGACGGCGCCCGACGGCGCGGACGGGGACGTGCAGCCGGCGTCGAGCGCGACGAGCGCGACGGCGGCGAGCAGCGTCCAGGGACGCGAATGCGGACGAATCCGGTCGAACATTGAACCCTCGGCAGCAGTGAATTCGAAGGAGACGGCGGCGTCGACGTTGGCGCTGACGCAACGGCGCTGCCCGCCCCGGCGCGCTATTGTCGCCGCGTGGCCGGCGGCTTGTCATCCGACAGGAAACCCTGACGCATCCCGCCGGGCCCGCCGCGGCCGGTCTTTCCGGCCTGTTCGAGGATGAACTCTATGAACGTCGACGTCGCGCGCGTATGGTGGCGGTTCGGCATGTAGAGCATGTACATGTGGGTGCCGAAGATGCTGAGCCGGTACGCGTCGAGCGACGTGACGACGGCGCCGCGGCGCAGGTCGTCCTGCATCACGTAGTCGGGCACGATGCCGACGCCGACCCCCGCGAGGATCGCCTGGCGCAGGAACAGGAAGTTCTCCGAAATCAGCGTGGGTTCGAGCAGCACCTCGTGGCGTTCGTCGCCGAGATACGCGGCGATCCGGAGTTGCCGGCCCATCACCGTCGCGGTGACGACCGGCGCGGCGGCCAGCGCGCCGAGGCTCGCCGGCATCCCGTGCGCGGCCGCGAACGCGGGCGACGCGCACGCGACGTAGCGCACCGCGCCCATGTCGCGCGCGACGAGGTTCTGCGGCGGCTCGGACATCACGCGGATCGCGATGTCGACTTCGTCGCGCATCAGGTCTTCCACGCGATTCTCGAACACCACGTCGAGCACGATACCCGGATGTCGCCGCTTGAACGCGAGCAGCCAGTCGGACATCACCATCTGCCCGTAGCCGCTCGGCACCGACAGCCGCACGCGTCCCTGCAGATCCTGCCCGAGCGTGGTCACCGATTCCTGCGCGGCGAGCAGTTCGTTGCGGATGCGCCGGCCGTGCTCGTACAGCTTCAGTCCGATCTCGGTGGGCTCCATGCGCCGCGTCGTGCGCCGCACGAGCTGCTGGCCGATCGAGCGCTCGAGCTGGTTCAGCCGGTAACTGACGTTCGCCCGGCTCATCTTGAGCCGCTGCGCGGCCTTGCTGAGATTGCCGGCGTCGAGGATCTCGACGAGCAGCGTCAGCGCGTTCAGGTCCATGCGGGGTGTCTCCTGATCCGGCCCGTTTAACGGTCGGAAAGATTCGGTGTCAAGTCGGACTTGACAGCTTGTAAAAGCGTGCGGGAATTGTCAACGAATCTCGATCAATCGAGAATCGGGTCATGCCCGGCAACCACGCCGGATCGTTTCCCGCCGCATGGGACAGCTCGCGAACCGGCACCGCCCGCCGGCTTGGCGGGCGGTGCCGTCCGCCAGGCGCACCGCACTTGGAGACACGATGAATTCACCCGCTTCCCACGAACCCGCCCAGACGGGCACCGTCACGCGCGAGCGGCGCGACAAGATCCTCGTCGTCACGATCGACCATCCGCCCGTCAACGCGCTGTCCGCCGACGTACGGCGCGGCCTCGCCGACGCGATCGACGCCGCGCAGGCCGACGACGCGATCCGCGCGGTGCTGATCGTCGGCGCCGGCCGCAACTTCATCGCGGGCGCCGACATCCGCGAATTCGGCAAGCCGCCCGTGCCGCCGTCGCTGCCCGACGTGTGCGAACGCATCGAGTCGAGCACGAAGCCGGTCGTGGTCGCGCTGCACGGCGCGACGCTCGGCGGCGGCCTGGAGGTCGCGCTGGCCGCGCACTACCGGCTCGCGGTGCCGGGCGCGAAGCTCGGGCTGCCCGAAGTGACGCTCGGCTTGCTGCCCGGCGCGGGCGGCACGCAGCGCACGCCGCGCCTGATCGGCGCGAAGGCCGCGCTCGACCTGATGCTGACGGGCCGCCATGCGAGCGCCGAGGAGGCGCTCACGCTCGGCCTCGTCGATCGCATCGCGCACAGCGACGATACGCTCGCCGAAGGGCTCGCGTACGCGCAGGAGCTCGTGTCGCTCGGCGCGCCCGTGCGCCGCACGCGCGACGCGCAGGGCCTGGCAGACCGCGCGGCCGCGCAGGCCGCGCTTGACGCGGCGCGCGCGGAACTGCCGAAGAAGTCGCGCGGCCTTTTCTCGCCGGCGAAGATCGTCGACGCGGTCGAGGCCGCGCTCACGCAGTCGTTCGATGCGGGGATGAAGCTCGAACGGAGCCTGTTCCTGCAGTGCCTCGACAGCCCGCAGCGTGCGGGCCTCGTGCATGCGTTCTTCGCGGAGCGCGAGGCGGCGAAGGCGCCCGAGGCGCGGCGCGCGAGCGCACGGCCGGTCGAGCGGATCGGCGTGGTCGGCGGCGGCACGATGGGTGCGGGCATCGCGGTCGCGGCGCTCGACGCGGGGCTGCCGGTGACGATGATCGAGCGCGACGAAGCGTCGCTCGCGCGCGGCCGCGCGCACGTCGAGAAGGTGTACGACGGCCTCGTCGCGAAAGGGCGGATGACGCCGGCCGCGCACGCGGCGCGGCTCGCGCGCTTCAAGGGCAGCACGTCGTACGACGCGCTCGCGCAGGCCGACGTCGTGATCGAGGCCGTATTCGAGGACATGGCCGTGAAGCAGGCCGTGTTCGCCGAGCTCGCCCGCGTGTGCAAGCCGGGCGCGGTGCTCGCGACCAACACGTCGTATCTCGACATCGACGCGCTCGCCGCAAGCATCGACCGGCCGGCCGACGTGATCGGCCTGCATTTCTTCTCGCCGGCCAACGTGATGAAGCTGCTCGAGATCGTCGTGCCGGCGCGCGTGAGCCCGGACGTCGTCGCGACCGCGTTCGCGCTCGCGAAGCAGTTGAAGAAGACGCCGGTGCGCGCGGGCGTATGCGACGGCTTCATCGGCAACCGGATCCTCGCCGTCTACCGGACGGCGGCCGACTACCTGATGGAAGACGGCGCGTCGCCGTACCAGATCGATCGCGCGGTGCGCGAGTTCGGCTTCCCGATGGGCCCGTTCCAGGTGGTCGACCTCGCGGGCGGCGACATCGGCTGGGCGACCCGCAAGCGCCGCGCGGCGACGCGCGACCCGAACGCGCGCTACGTGGAGATTTCCGACCGGCTGTGCGAGCGCGGCTGGTTCGGGCAGAAGACCGGCCGCGGCTACTACCTGTATCCGGACGGCGCGCGCGTCGGCACGCCCGACCCGGAAGTGGAGGCGATCGTCGCGCAGGAACGCGCGAAGAAGGGCGTCACGCCGCGCACGTTCAGCGACGGCGAGATCCTGCGCCGCTACCTCGCCGCGATGATCAACGAAGGCGCGAACGTCGTGCACGAAAAGATCGCGCTGCGCCCGCTCGACGTCGACGCGGTGTTCCTGTACGGCTACGGCTTCCCGCGCTATCGCGGCGGCCCGATGCACTACGCGGACACGGTCGGCCTCGCGAACGTGCTCGCCGATATCCGCGCGTTCGCGAAGGAAGATCCGCTGTTCTGGAAGCCGTCGCCGCTGCTCGTCGATCTCGTCGCGCGCGGCGCGGATTTCGCGAGCCTGAACCGCATCGACTGAACGCCAACCGCATTTGCAACGGAACGAAGATGGACCTCGATTTCACGCCCGAAGAAGAAGCCTTCCGCGCGGAAGTGCAGCGCTTCCTGCAAGCCGAACTGCCCGAGCGCATCGCGCGCAAGGTGAAGGGCGGGCTGCATCTGACGCGCGACGACATGCGCGAATGGCACGCGATCCTGAACGCGCGCGGCTGGCTCGCGAGCCACTGGCCGCGCGAATACGGCGGCCCTGGCTGGAGCGTCGCGCAGAAGTTCCTGTTCGACAACGAATGCGCGCTCGCCGGCGCGCCGCGCATCGTGCCGTTCGGCGTGAACATGCTCGGCCCCGTGCTGATCAAGTACGGCAGCGACGCACAGAAGCGCCATTGGCTGCCGCGCATTCTCGACGGCACCGACTGGTGGTGCCAGGGCTATTCGGAACCGGGCGCCGGCTCCGATCTCGCGGCGGTGAAGACGAGCGCGGTGCGCGATGGCGATCACTACGTCGTGAACGGCCAGAAGACGTGGACCACGCTCGGCCACTACGCGAACATGATCTTCTGCCTCGTGCGCACCGCGACCGACGTGCGCAAGCAGGAAGGCATCAGCTTCCTGCTGATCGACATGAACACGCCGGGCGTCGAGGTGCGCCCGATCATCACGCTCGACGGCGAGCACGAGGTGAACGAGGTGTTCTTCACCGACGTGCGCGTGCCCGTGGAAAACCTGGTCGGCGAAGAGAATCGCGGCTGGACCTGCGCGAAATACCTGCTCACGTACGAGCGCACCAACATCGCCGGCATCGGCTTCTCGACCGCTGCCCTCGACCGGCTGCGCGCGGTGGCCGCGAAGGTCACGAAGAACGGCCGGCCGCTCGCGGACGATCCGTTCTTCGCGGCACGCGTCGCGCGCGTCGAGATCGAACTGGAAAACATGCGCACGACCAACCTGCGCGTGCTGGCCGCGGTCGCGGGCGGAGGCGTGCCGGGCGCGGAAAGCTCGATGCTGAAGATTCGCGGCACGCAGATTCGCCAGGAGATCACCGCGCTGATGCGGCGCGCGATGGGGCCGTATGCGCAGCCGTTCGTCGAAGATGCGCTCGACGCCGACTACGCTGGCGAACCGGTCGGCCCCGACGAAGCCGCGAGCGCCGCGCAGCAGTATTTCAACAACCGGAAGCTGTCGATCTTCGGCGGCTCGAACGAGATCCAGAAGAACATCATCGCGAAGATGATGCTCGGGCTGTAACGAGGGACGCGACGATGGATTTTCAGCACACAGAAGATCGCCGGATGCTGGCGGACACGTTGAACCGCTTCATCGCCGAACAGTACGCGTTCCCGGTGCGCGACCGCATCGCGCAGTCGGCCGAAGGCTTCGACCGCGCGATGTGGCGGCGCTTCGCCGAACTCGGCACGGTCGGCGCGCTGTTTCCGGAAGCCGACGGCGGCTTCGGCGGCGCTGGCTTCGACATCGCCGCGGTGTTCGAATGCCTCGGGCGCGGGCTCGTCGTCGAGCCGTTCCTCGGCGCGCTGCTGGCCGGCCGTGCGCTGTCGCTCGCGGGCGGCGATGCGCATCGCGACAAGCTCGCCGCGTTGATCGACGGCAGCGCGAGCGCCGCATTCGCGCACGACGAGCCGGGTTCGCACTACGAGCTGACGACCGTGCGCACGCGCGCCGAACGTGCAGGCGACGGCTGGGTGCTGACGGGCGCGAAGGGCGTCGTCGACCAGGCCGCGCAGGCGGCGTTCTTCGTCGTCAGCGCGCGCGTGTCGGGGCGCGACGACGACGCGGCCGGCATCGGCCTGTTCGTCGTGCCGGCCGATGCACCGGGCGTGTCGCTGCGCGACTACCGGAAGATCGACGGCGGCCGCGCGGCCGAAGTGCGCTTCGAGCGCGTCGCGCTGCCGGCCGATGCGGCGCTCGGCGCGCACGACGGCGAAGCGGGCGCCGAGCTGCTCGAACGCGTGCTCGGCTACGGGCTGCTGGCGCTGTCGGCGGAAGCGCTCGGCGCGATGGACGTCGCGAAGGAAGCGACGCTCGAGTATCTGCGCACGCGCAAGCAGTTCGGGTTGCCGATCGGCAGCTTCCAGGCGCTGCAGCACCGGATGGCCGATCTGCTGCTCGAAGTCGAGCAGGCGCGCTCGGCCGTGATCAACGCGGCCGCGCAGCTCGATGCGCCGCGCGCGGTGCGCGAGCGCGCGCTCGCGGCGGCGAAATACAGCATCGGCCGGATCGGCACGCTCGTCGCCGAGGAAAGCATCCAGCTGCACGGCGGAATCGGGATGACGTGGGAGTTGCCGCTGGCGCACTACGCGAAGCGGCTCGTGATGATCGATCACCAGCTCGGCGACGAGGATCACCATCTCGCGCGCTACATCGCGCTGTCGAAACGATAACGGTGCAAACGCGAATGGAGGAGACGACGATGACGAACGAAGCGCGCGCGCTGCCGCTGGCCGGCGTGAAGGTGCTCGATTTCTCGCGCGTGCTCGCGGGCCCGTGGTGCGCGATGGTGCTCGCCGATTTCGGCGCGGAAGTGATCAAGGTCGAGCATCCGGCGCGCGGCGACGATACGCGCGACTGGGGGCTGCGGATCGGCGACACCGAAACCACCTATTTCAACAGCGTGAACCGCAGCAAGCGCTCGATCTGCGTCGACCTGCAGACGGAAGCCGGCCAGCGCATCGCGCGCGAGCTGGCCGCACGGGCCGACGTGGTGCTCCACAACTTCAAGTTCGGCGGCGCGGAGAAGCTCGGGCTCGGCTACGACGCGCTGGCCGAGCTGAATCCGCGCCTCGTGCACTGCGCGATCTCCGGCTATGACCGATCGGGCGCCGAGGCCGCGCGGCCCGGCTACGACCTCGTCGTCCAGGGCGAGGCCGGACTGATGGCGCTGAACGGCGAGGCCGGCCAGCCGCCGCTGAAGTTCGGCGTCGCGGCGGTCGACCTGTTCACCGGCATGTATTCGGCGCAGGCGATCCTCGCCGCGCTTTACGAACGCCATGCGACGGGGCGCGGTCGCCGCATCGAGATGGCGCTGTTCGACTGCGGGCTGATGATCACCGCGTACTACGGGCTCGATGCGCTGCTGATGGGCGAGGACCCGCCGCGCTACGGCAACGCGCATCCGTCGATCGTGCCGTACGGCGTATTCGATGCGGCCGACGGCCCGCTCGTGATCACGGTCGGCAACAACACGCAGTTCGCGCGCTTCTGCGACGCGATCGAGCGGCCCGATCTCGCGGCCGACGAACGCTACAGGACCAACCTCGGCCGTTCGGAGAATCGCGCCGACCTGCTGCCCGAGATTCGCCGCGAACTCGCGCGCCGCTCGCGTGCGACGCTGCTGGCGGCGCTCGCCGCCGCGGGCATTCCGTGCGGCGAAGTGCTCGGGCTGCACGAAGCGTTGACGTCGGAACGCGCCACCCGCGCCGGGCTCGTCACGCGGCAGCCGCATCCGGTCGCGGGCGGTGTCGACGTGCTCGCGCCGCCGTACCGCTTCGACGGCGCGCGGCTGCCGGTGCGCGGTGCGCCGCCGGTGCTCGGCGCGGATACCGACGCGGTGCTCGGCGACTGGCTCGGGATGTCGGCCGACGCGGTTGCGCGGCTGCGTGCGGATTGCGTCGTGTAACGCGTTGCAGGGATTGCCGCCGCGGCGCGGGCGGAGCAGTCGACACGCGCCGACCATCCACGAGACAGCTCTCGCGATACGACGAGACGATATTGGAGACAACATGGAGCTTTCCGTCATCGAATCGGTCACGGCGCGCCCTGACTACCAGCAGCTCGTGCGGGCACGGCGCCGCTTCAGCTTCATGCTGACGGCGCTGATGATCGCCACGTACTACGGCTTCATCCTGCTCGTCGCGCTCGCGCCGCACGTGCTCGCCGCGCCGCTGTACCGCGGCGCGACGACGACGGTCGGAATCGCCGCGGGCGTCGCGATCATCCTCGTCGCGATCGGCCTGACCGCGTGCTACGTGCTGCGCGCGAACCGCGCGTTCGATCGCCGCGTCGACGCGATCCTGCAGCGTTCGTAACGGAGGCCGACATGCGATTCCTTTCGAGCGCGCTCGGCGCGCTGGCCGTTCTCGTTTCCTCCGCCGCCCATGCGACCGGCGTCGCCGGCCCGATGCCCGACAAGGTCGAGCTGAACCCGGTCGCGATCGGGATGTTCTTCGCGTTCGTGTTCGCGACGCTCGCGCTCACGCGCTGGGCCGCGCGCCGCACGCGCTCGACACGCGACTTCTACACGGCCGGCGGCGGCATCACCGGCCTGCAGAACGGGCTCGCGATCGCGGGCGACTACATGTCGGCCGCGTCGTTCCTCGGGCTGTCCGGCATGGTGTTCATGTTCGGCTTCGACGGGTTGATCTATTCGATCGGCTTCCTGGTGGGCTGGCCGTTCGTGATGTTCCTGATCGCCGAACCGTTGCGCAACCTCGGCAAGTTCACGTTCGTCGACGTCGTCGCGTACCGCTTCGCGCAGCGGCCGATCCGGCTGCTGACGTCCGCGAACGCGCTGACGATCGTCGTGCTGTACCTCGTCGTGCAGATGGTCGGTGCGGGCAAGCTGATCCAGTTGCTGTTCGGGCTGTCGTACGGCACGGCCGAGCTGATCGTCGGCGTGCTGATGGTGGTCTACGTGTTCTTCGGCGGGATGACCGCGACCACCTGGGTGCAGGTGATCAAGGCCGTGCTGCTGCTGCTCGGCGCGACGCTGCTCGCGTTGCTGGCGCTTGGCGAATTCGGCTTCGACATCGACGCGATGTTCCGCCGCGCGGTGGCCGTGCATCCGGGCGCGCTGTCGATCATGGGGCCCGGCAAGCTGATCCGCGATCCGGCCAATGCGCTGTCGCTCGGCATCGCGCTGATGTTCGGCACGGCCGGCTTCCCGCACATCCTGATGCGCTTCTTCACGGTGCCGAACGCGAAGGAGGCGCGCAAGTCGGTGCTCTACGCGACGGGCTTCATCGGCTATTTCTACCTGCTGACCTTCGTGATCGGCTTCTCGGCGATCGTGCTGCTCGCGCAGCATCCGGAATTCTTCCGGCTCGGCGCGAACGGCACGTTCAACCTGACGCACGACCTGCTCGGCGGCTCCAACATGGTCGCGGTGAAGCTCGCGCAGGCGGTCGGCGGCAACTGGTTCTACGGGTTCATCGCGGCCGTCACGTTCGCGACGATCCTCGCGGTGGTCGCCGGCCTGACGCTCGCGGGCGCGACGACGATCTCGCACGACCTGTACGCGCAGATGTGGGCGCGCGGCAAGCCCGACGAGCGGCTGGAAATGCGCATCTCGCGCGCGGCGACGATCGTGCTGTCGGCCGTCGCGATCGCGCTGTCGATCCTGTTCGAGCACGTGAACGTCGCGTTCATGGTCGGGCTCGTCGCGGCGGTGGCCGCGAGCGCGAATTTCCCCGTGCTCGCGATGTCGATCTTCTGGCGCGGGATGACGACGCGCGGCGCAGTGCTCGGCGGCGGCCTCGGCCTCGTGTCGGCGGTCGCGCTCACGGTGCTGTCGAAGTCGGTGTGGGTCGACGTGCTGCATCATGCGCACGCGCCGGTGTTCCTCGACAACCCGGCGCTCGTGTCGGTGCCGCTCGCGTTCGTCGGGATCGTCGTCGGCTCGCTCGCGGATCGCGGCGAGCGCGCGCGCCGCGAGCGCGACGCGTTCGCGCGGCAGGAGTTCTACGCGCAGACCGGCGTGCTCGCGAGCCGGGCCGTGCAGCACTGATTCGTCGGATCAATGTGCCCATCCGTCCGGATCGCCGGACGGATCTTTTCCGGAAATCCGGAATCCCGGATTTCCTTGCCTGCCGCATTGTGGGAAATACAATGAAAACAATGGTTTGAGGGGTTCCGGAAACCTGGCATCGACCTTGCAATATAAAGCGCATGGCCGCCCCTCGGCCTGACTATTACATCAAGGAGACAATCGATGACCAGCGCCTTCCTCCCCTGTCGGATGTTCTGAGGCATCGCTTGTTGCGGCACGGCAGCCGCGCGGGCGATTGGCTTTCTCCCGAGACATTCGCCCGCGCGCGTGACGCCGTTTCCACCGGCTCATCATCTACTTCAGCAGGAACCATCGTGAAGAAGAAACCCTTCTACAAAGTGCTCTATGTGCAGGTGATCTTCGCCATCATCGTCGGCGTGATCCTCGGCCACTACTACCCGGCGCTCGCCACCGACATGAAGCCGCTCGGCGACGGGTTCATCAAGCTGATCAAGATGGTGATCGGCCCGATCATCTTCTGTACGGTCGTCACCGGCATCGCCGGCATGGAGGACATGAAGAAGGTCGGCCGCGTCGGCGGCAAGGCGCTGCTGTACTTCGAGATCGTGTCGACCTTCGCGCTGGTGCTCGGCCTCGCGGCCACGCACCTGCTGCGACCGGGCGTCGGCTTCAACATCGATCCGGCGACGCTGGACGGCAAGGCCGTCGCGTCGTACGCGGCGAAGGCGCACGGGCAATCGACGGTCGATTTCCTGATGCACATCATCCCGAACACGATGGTCGACGCGTTCGCGCAGGGTGAAATCCTGCAGATCCTGCTGATCGCGCTGCTGTTCGGCAGCGTGCTCGCACACCTCGGCGAGCGCGGCCGCGTGGTCACCGATTTCATCGACGGCCTGACGCGCGTGCTGTTCGGCATCGTGCACATCGTCACGAAGCTGGCCCCGATCGGCGCGTTCGGCGCGATGGCGTTCACGATCGGCAAGTACGGCGTCGGCTCGCTGGTGCCGCTGCTCAAGCTGATCGGCACGTTCTACCTGACGTCGGTCGTGTTCGTGCTCGTCGTGCTCGGCGCGATCGCGCGCTTCACCGGCTTCTCGATCATCCGCTTCGTGTCGTACATCAAGGAAGAGCTGCTGATCGTGCTCGGCACGAGCTCGTCGGAAGCCGCGCTGCCGCAGCTGATGGAAAAGCTCGAGAAGGCGGGCTGCTCGCGTTCGGTCGTCGGCCTCGTCGTGCCGACCGGCTATTCGTTCAACCTCGACGGCACCAACATCTACATGACGATGGCCGTGCTGTTCATCGCGCAGGCGACCAACATCGAGCTGACGTGGATGCAGCAACTCACGCTGCTGGCCGTCGCGATGCTGACGTCCAAGGGCGCGAGCGGCGTGACGGGGGCGGGCTTCATCACGCTCGCCGCGACGCTGGCCGTCGTGCCGACGATCCCGCTGTCGGGCATGGTGCTGATCCTCGGCATCGACCGCTTCATGAGCGAATGCCGCGCGCTGACCAACATCGTCGGCAACGGTGTCGCGACCGTCGTCGTGTCGGCGTGGGAGAAGGAGCTCGACCGCAACAAGCTGCGCCAGGCGCTGAAGGGCGGCGCCGAAGTCGCGCCGACCGAGACGGCCGGCGTCTGACGCGATGAACGAGCAGGCGGCGGCACGGCCCGCCGGCCGTGCGGCCCGCGGCGGTCGGGGCATCGGGGCGGAGGCCTATGACACAATAGGCGATCCGCATCGCCAGGAAGCCTCGACCGTGACGCGCCGCCTGCTCATCCTCGTCGTGCTCGCCGCCGCGCTCGTCGCGGCGTGCGCGCTCACGTGGACGATCACGTGGCAGCGGGGCGTCGCCGAGCTGCAGCGCAATGCCGCGGTGCGCGTCGAGCGCACCACCAACGCGCTCAAGAGCACGCTCGACCGCTACGAATCGTTGCCTTATCTGCTCGGCAGCCATCCGTACGTGCAGGACCTCCTGGCCGAGCCCAAGCGCGGCGATTACACCGCCCGCGTCAATCGTTATCTCGAAGATCTCAACGAACACGCGCACGCTACCGTCACCTACGTGATCGGCGCGGACGGCCTGTGCGTCGCCGCCAGCAACTGGCGCGCACCCGACAGCTTCGTCGGGATCGAATACCGTTTCCGCCCGTATTTCCTCGATGCGATGAACGGCCGGGTCGGCCGCTTCTTCGGGATCGGCACGATCTCGCGCGATCCCGGCTACTACATCTCGCAGCCCGTGTGGCGCGACGGCAAGATCGCGGGCGTCGTCGTCGTGAAGCTCAATCTCGAATGGTTCCAGGGCGCCGACGCGTCCGAGCCGCTCGTCGTCGTGGACGATCACGGCGTCGTGTTCCTGTCGTCCGTGCCCGCCTGGAAGTACCACACGCTGCGCCCGCTCACGGGGCCCGTCGCCGCGTCGATCTACGAAACGCGCCAGTACGCGCAGCAGCCGGTCACGCCGCTGCCGCTGCGTGTCGAGCAGACGCTCGGCGCCGATGCGGAGATCGTGCGCCTCGGTGCCGGCCGGCGCGCGCCGCGCTTCCTCGCCAGTAAGCGCCGGATCGGCGAGCCCGACTGGCTGCTCGTCACGCTCGCGCCGATCGCGCCGATCGATGCCGATGCGCGCAACGCCACGATCGTCACCGGCTTCGGCTTCGTGTCGGTCGCGCTGCTCGCGTTCTACTGGCGGATGCGCCGCGCCCGCGTGCGCGAGATGATCCGCGGCCGCGCGCTGCTGCAGCAGGCGTACGCGGAGCTGAACCGGCGCGTCGAGGAGCGGACGGCCGATCTGTCGGAGGCGAACGAGCAATTGCAGAAGGAAGTCGGCGACCGGATCCGCGCGGAGCAGGAGCTGCGCGCCGCGCACGACGAACTGATCCAGGCGAGCAAGCTCGCCGCGCTCGGCCAGATGGCGGCCGGCATCACGCATGAACTGAACCAGCCGCTCGCGGCGCTGCGCAGCTTCTCGGACAACACGCGCGTGCTGCTCGATCGCGGCGAGCAGGCCGCCGCGCGCGAGAATCTCGAGGCGATCGCCGCGCTCACCGAGCGGATGGGCAAGATCACCAACCAGCTGAAGCTGTTCGTCGGCCGCGCGAAGCCGCGCAACGAGCAGGCGCTCGTCGTGCGCGCGCTGCGCAGCGTGCTGTCGCTGCTCGACGAGCGCCTGCGCGGCGTCGCGCTCACGCTGACGCTGCAGGATGCGACCGTCTCGCCCGCGCGCGACGCGCCGCTCGATCTGGCGCGCGACTATCCCGAACTCGTCGCGCGCTGCGAGGACCTGCGCCTCGAACAGGTGCTGATCAACCTGCTCGGCAACGCGCTCGACGCGGTGGCCGGCGTCGCGGCGCCGGCCATCGAGGTGACGATCGCGGTGTCGGCCGCGACGCTCGCGGTCGAGGTGCGCGACAACGGCTCCGGCATTGCGCCCGATTTGCTGCCGCGCCTGTTCGAGCCGTTCTTCACGACCAAGGAAATGGGGCGCGGGCTCGGGCTCGGCCTCGCGATCTCGTCGTCGATCGCGAGCGACGCGGGCGGCGCGCTGACCGCACGCAACGCACCGTCGGGCGGCGCGCTGTTCGTCTTGACGCTGCGGCGCGCCCGCACGCATCATCCGGACTCCGTGTCCGAGCCGGCGGGCTCGCATTAGCGTGAGCAGGCCCGGTCGGCGAACGACCGGCATCAACGAGAGCCGCGCGCGGCTCGTCAGGAGCAAGTGAGTACGATGGCCAACCGGCTGCAAGTGATCTATATCGAAGACGATGCGCTCGTGCGCCGGGCGAGCGTGCAGAGCCTTCAACTGGCGGGCTTCGACGTCGCCGGCTTCGAGTCGGCCGAAGCGGCCGAGAAGGCGATCGTCGCGGATACCGCCGGCGTGATCGTCAGCGACATCCGGCTGCCCGGCGCGAGCGGGCTCGACGTGCTCGCGCAGTGCCGCGAGCGCGTGCCCGACGTGCCGGTGATCCTCGTCACCGGGCACGGCGATATCTCGATGGCCGTGCAGGCGATGCGCGACGGCGCCTACGACTTCATCGAAAAGCCGTTCGCGGCCGAGCGCCTGATCGAGACGGTGCGCCGCGCACTCGAGCGCCGCGAGCTCGTGCTCGAGAATCACGCGCTGCGGCGCGAGCTGGCCGGGCAGAACGTCGTCGCGCCGCGCATCATCGGCCGCAGCCCCGCGATCGAGCAGGTGCGCAAGCTGATCGCGAACGTCGCGCCGACCGACGCGTCGGTACTGATCAACGGCGACACGGGCGCCGGCAAGGAGCTGATCGCACGCAGCCTGCACGAGTTGTCGCCGCGCCGCGACAAGCCGTTCATCGCCGTGAACTGCGGCGCGCTGCCCGAGCCGATGTTCGAGTCGGAGATGTTCGGCTACGAGCCCGGTGCGTTCACCGGCGCCGCGAAGCGGCGCGTCGGCAAGCTCGAATACGCGTCCGGCGGCACGCTGTTCCTCGACGAAATCGAAAGCATGCCGCTCGCGTTGCAGGTGAAGCTGCTGCGCGTGCTGCAGGACGGCGTGCTGGAGCGGCTCGGCTCGAACCAGCCGATCCGCGTGAACTGCCGCGTGGTCGCGGCCGCGAAGGGCGACATGAGCGAGCTCGTCGCGGCCGGCACGTTCCGGCGCGACCTGCTGTACCGGCTCAACGTCGTGACGATCGCGCTGCCGCCGCTCGCCGAGCGCCGCGAGGACATCGTGCCGCTGTTCGAGCACTTCATGCTCGATGCGGCCGTGCGCTACGGCCGGCCCGCGCCGGTGCTGACCGACCGGCAGCGCGCGAGCCTGATGCAGCGCGACTGGCCGGGCAACGTGCGCGAGCTGCGCAACGCCGCCGATCGCTTCGTGCTCGGCGTGGCCGACGTGCCGCAGCAAACAGGTGCGGGCGACGACGCCGACAACGACCAGACGCTGAAGGAGCGCGTCGAGCAATTCGAGCGCGCAGTGATCGCCCAGGCGCTGAACCAGACGGGCGGCGCGGTCGCGGCAACGGCCGACCGGCTGCATGTCGGCAAGGCGACGCTGTACGAGAAGATGAAGCGCTACGGGCTGTCGGCGAAAGGTGAAACCGAGCGCTGAAAAGCAAACGGACCGCGAAACCGGGTTGCCCGGTCATGCGGTCCGTTTCTTGCCGGCGGGGCGCGGTGCGCGCGCTTTCCGGCCGGATCCGGCGGTGCTCAGGCCGCGTTGCCGTCGAGCGCCTTCTTGAGCAGCGCGTCGAGTTCCGCGAATTGCGGCGCGCCGACGTAGCGCTTCAGGATCTTGCCGTCCTTGTCGACGACGAAGGTCGTCGGCGTGAGTTGCACGTTGCCGAACTGCTTCGCGACGCTGCCGTCGTCGAGCGCGACCTTGAACGGCAACTGGCGCGTCTGCGCGTAATTCGCGACGTACATCGGCGGATCGTAGTTCATCGCGACCGCGACGAACTCCAGCCCCTGACCCTTGAAGCGATTGTAGGTGTCGACCATCTGCGGCATTTCCTGCATGCAGGTCGCGCAGCTCGTCGCCCAGAAGTTCACGAGATAGACCTTGCCCTTCAGGTCGCCGGCGGTCGAGACTTTCTGGCCCGACAGCAGCGTGAAGGTCGCGTCCGGCACGCTGGACTTGCCGTTGAACGCGAAGAAGCCGGCGACGGCGATCGCCGCGACGACGGCGGCCGCGGCGAGGTAGCGGACGGGGCCGGCACTGCGGCGGGCGGAAGGCGTGGTGTTCATCTGGTGCTCTCGGAGTCGATGACGCTGATCGACGCAAAGGACGTCGAAATTCGGCGCTCATTTTAGCGCGAATGCGGTGCGCGCACCGGCGGCGGCCGCGCATTCCGGTTTTCCGGTTCGACGGATAATGGTGGTTTTGCCTGCCGCGATCCACGCCATGCCGAAGGAAGTCACCGATTCGTTGCGCCCCCTTTTTCGCCCGCTGCGACACTTCGCCGCGCTGGCCTGCCTGAGCGCCGCGCTGGCCGCGTGCTCGCCGTCGTACGACTGGCGCACGTTGCACAACGACGCCGGCTACACGATCGACCTGCCGGCGAAGCCGACCGTCGAGGAGCAGCCGGTGGCGCTCGGCGGTAGGTCGATGCCGATGCGGATGCAGGCCGCGCACGTCGACGGCGCGGTATTCGCGGTCGGCACGCTGACGTTGCCCGACGACCGCGACGACACACGCCGCGCGGCGCTCGAATTTCTGCGCGCAGGGCTGTCGCGCAACCTCGAAGGCGCGCCGCAGACGGCGACGGTGCCCGTGCCCCTCGCGGCCGGCGGCGCCGTGAACGGGCTCGAGCTGCGCATCGCGGGTGCCGCCGCCGGCGGCGATCGCGCGCGCAAGACGATCGTCGCGCGGCTTGCCGCGCGCGGCCGGCACGCGTACCAGGCTGTCGTGATCGCCGATGGGCCGCTTGCGCAGGAGCAGCTCGACCAGTTTTTCGGTTCGTTCAAGCTGGATTGACGACAGCCGGCGAGGGCGCTCGGACACGCCGTGACAACTGAAAGTTCATTCGCAGCTTTCGACGCTAATCGCCGGATTTTGCGAGGGTTTTTCGGCTATCCACAGCGCATGTGGATAACTTTGTTGAAAAGTGGCCGGTATTTCTCGCGAAGCCGCGCGGGACGGCCTTCCGGCCCGTTTGGCCGCCCGTTCTCCTTTTGAGAAAAATCAATCGAAACAAAGGGATACGAATTCCGTCCGGCAAAGGCCGCGGCGAGCCGCGATCCGGGGCCGGATTCGCGGAATTGTGCATAAGTCAAGTCTTGACAGCATGATTTTGTCCTCCTGGGCCGCTCACAGCCCCGTCAACGCGCGCCGGTAGCGGATCGCCTCGGCGATCTGCGCGGCCGTCGGCAGCGGGTCGCCGGCCAGATCGGCGATCGTCCGCGCGACTTTCAGCACGCGGAAATACGCACGCGCCGACCAGCCGAAGCGCTCGCCGGCCTCGCGCAGCAGCCGCTCGCCTTCGTCGGTCGGCCGGCACAGGTCGTCGGTTTCGCGGCCGCTCAGCATGTGATTCGTCTTGCCCTGCCGATCGAGCTGCAGCGCACGCGCCTGCGCGACCCGGGCGGCCACCGCCGCGCTCGGTTCGCCGGGCGCCGTCGCTCGGGTCGCGAGTTCGGCCGGCGATAGCGCGGGCAGGTCGATCTGGATGTCGATGCGGTCGAGCAGCGGCCCCGACAGCTTGCGCAGATAGCGGGCGGCCACGTCCGGCGAGCAGCGGCAGCGCCCGGACGGATCGCCGTGCCAGCCGCACGGGCACGGGTTCATCGCGGCGATCAGCTGGCACGCGGCGGGGAAGTCGGCCTGCTGCGCCGCGCGCGAGATCGTGATGCGGCCGGCTTCGAGCGGCTCGCGCAGCATCTCCAGTACGTGCCGGTCGAATTCCGGCAGTTCGTCGAGAAACAGCACGCCGAGGTGCGCGAGCGTGATTTCCCCCGGCTGCGGCGGATTGCGGCCGCCGACCAGCGCGGCGGCGCTCGACGAGTGATGCGGCGCGCGGAACGGCCGGCGGCGCCACTGCGCGGGCGAGAAGCCGAGCCGGCTCGCGGACAGCAGCGCGGCCGAGGTCAGCGCCTCGTCGTCGGTCAGCGGCGGCAGCAGGCCGGCCAGCCGTGCCGCCAGCATCGACTTGCCGGCCCCCGGCGGGCCGACCATCAGCATGTGATGGCCGCCCGCGGCGGCGACTTCCAGCGCGCGTCGCGCGCCGCGCTGGCCGATGACGTCCGCGAGGTCGGGCGCGGCGGGTGCCGGCAGGCCGTCGAGACAGGGCGCGGCGACCGGCGCGAGCCGCCCGTCCGGCGCATCGGCGAGGTGCGCGCACAGCGCCGGCAGGTCGCGCGCACCGAATACGGTCACGCCCGGTACGAGCGCGGCCTCGGCGGCGCTGTCGAGCGGCAGGTACAGCTCGGGCGGGCGCGATGTCGCGCTCGAATCGCGCAGGGCGCCGGGATCCACGCCGGGGCCGCCGGCCAGGCCCGCGCCGGATTCCTCCGCACGCCGGTCCCGCGCGGCGCCGCACGCCATCGCGAACGCGCCGCGCATCGGCCGCAGCGCGCCCGTCAGCGACAGCTCGCCCGCGAATTCGCGGCCGGCCAGCGCGTCGGCCGGGATCTGGCCGTTCGCGGCGAGAATGCCGAGCGCGATCGGCAGATCGAAGCGGCCCGATTCCTTCGGAAGGTCGGCCGGCGCGAGATTGACGGTGATGCGGCGCACCGGGAATTCGAACCCGCAGTTCTGCAGCGCGGCGCGCACGCGCTCGCGGCTTTCGCGGACTTCGAGATCGGGCAGCCCGACGATCGAAAACGACGGCAACCCGTTGGCGAGATGGACTTCGACGGTGACGTCCGGCGCGCGGCCGGAGGCGGGCGCGCGACTGCGCACCACGGCGAGCGACATGGCGAGGCTCCTGTAAACAGGCGGACGACGGCCGTTCGGGGCCGCATGCCGCGGGACGCGGAGGAATCGGATGCGCGCTTGCCGGCGTGGCGCGGAGAAAGAACGAGGTGCTGCGGAACGACGAACTGCGAAGAGCGGCGGACTGCGAAGAGCGACGGACTACGAAGAGCGATGGACTACGAAGAGGGGCTGCGAAGAACGACCGACGACGAAGTGCGGCGGAGCGGCTTCGGGGTGGCGGGCGCGAGCCGCACGAGGCGGCCCGCGCCCGGACCTTGCGGCCGGGTGGGGCGTCAGGCCTGCGGGGCGGCGAGCTTCTGCTCGAGTTCCGCGACGCGCTTTTCGAGCTCCTCGAGGCGCACGCGGGTGCGGGCGAGCACCTGTGCCTGCGTATCGAATTCCTCGCGCGTGACGAGATCGAGCTTCGAGAAGCCTTGCGACAGCATGGCCTTCACGTTGCGCTCGACGTCCTTGGCCGGCGAGTTTTTCAGCAAATCGCTGACGCGCGACTGCAGATCGTTGAAAACGTCGCTGGGTTGCTTCATGTGATTCCCCTTCCTTGCACAAAAAATGTGCATCTTCAGTTGCATACGTGCCCATGATGCACGCATGACCGGAAATGGTGCGCGCGGGGCGCGAATTCCGGGCATGGCGCCCGCATGGGTGAATGGCCCGGCGATCCGGGACGTGCGTGCACTCTAGCAACGATCCTTTCGCTGCGCCAGCAAACCGGGCCATGTTGGCCATTCGGCCGGGCTTTCGCGCCTTACGTTGCGCGATGCGACCCCGTTCCCGAGCCCTTCGAGACGGTGCTCGGACCAACATGGCATGCGAGTTGCTGAGAAGAGTCCGTCACAACATTCCAACTCATCCGACGGGACAACCCAGCGAGAGGACTTCATGAAACTCATTACCGCAATCATCAAGCCGTTCAAGCTCGATGAGACGCGCGAAGCGCTGTCGGCGCTCGGCGTCTCGGGCATCACGGTGACGGAGGTCAAAGGGTTCGGGCGCCAGAAGGGGCACACCGAGCTGTACCGCGGCGCCGAGTACGTGGTCGATTTCCTGCCGAAGATGAAGATCGAGGCGGCCGTGTCCGACGATCTCGTCGACCAGGCGGTGGAAGCGATCGAGCGGGCCGCGCGCACGGGCAAGATCGGCGACGGCAAGATCTTCGTCACGCCGATCGAACAAGTGATCCGGATTCGCACCGGGGAGACAGGCGCGGACGCGCTGTAACAGAACAGACAAGACAAGCGACAAGAGGAAACCCAAGATGCGCAAACTTCTGATGTCCCTGCTGATGGCCGGCTCGCTGATCGCGGCTGGCGTCGGCTCCGCGCTCGCCGACGACGCGGCGTCCGCCGCGGCTGGTTCCACCGCGGCTGCTTCCGCGCCCGCTGCCGCCGCTTCCGACGCATCGGCTGCCGCCGCACCGGCCGCTTCGGCGCCGGCCGCCGACGCATCCGCCACCGCCGCTGCCGCACCCGCTTCGGGCGCGGCCGACGCATCGGCCGCGGCTTCTGCCGCCGCCGCACCGGCGGCGCCCACCGCGCCGTTCTCGGTCGATTCGTCGAAGATCAGCGCGGGCGACACCGCGTGGATGCTCACGTCCACCGCGCTCGTGCTGTTCATGACGATCCCCGGCCTCGCGCTGTTCTACGCGGGTATGGTCCGCAAGAAGAACGTGCTCGCGACCGTGATGCAAAGCTTCGCGATCACCGCGCTGATCACGGTGCTGTGGACGGTGGTCGGCTACAGCCTCGCGTTCACGCCAGGCAACGGCTTCATCGGCGGCCTGTCGCGCGTGTTCCTGCACGGCATGAGCTACATCAAGGGCGACAAGGCGACGACGCTGACGGTCAGCCATCTCGCGTCGACGATTCCGGAATCGGTGTACTTCGTCTACCAGATGACGTTCGCGATCATCACGCCGGCGCTGATCTGCGGCGCGTTCGCCGATCGCATGAAGTTCTCGGCGATGCTCGTGTTCATGACGCTCTGGTCGCTGATCGTCTATGTGCCGATCGCGCACATGGTGTGGGAGCCGACCGGCTGGCTGTCGGCGGACGGCGTGCTCGACTTCGCGGGCGGCACCGTGGTGCACATCAACGCCGGTATCGCGGGCCTGATGTCGTGCCTGGTGCTCGGCAAGCGCGTCGGCTACGGCCGTGAATCGATGGCGCCGCACAACCTCGTGCTGACGATGATCGGCGCGTCGATGCTGTGGGTCGGCTGGTTCGGCTTCAACGCGGGTTCCGCGGTCGCGGCCGACGGCCGTGCCGGCTTCGCGATGCTGACGACGCAGGTCGCGACGGCCTGCGCGGCGCTCGGCTGGATGTTTGCGGAATGGATCGCGAAGGGCAAGCCGTCGGTGCTCGGCATCGTGTCGGGCGCGGTCGCGGGTCTGGTGGCGATCACGCCGGCGGCCGGCTTCGTCGGCGTGGCGGGCGCGCTCGTGATCGGTATCGCGGCGGGCGTCGTGTGCTTCTGGTCGGCGACGTGGCTCAAGTCGAAGCTCGGCTACGACGATTCGCTCGACGCGTTCGGCGTGCACGGCGTGGGCGGGATTCTCGGCGCACTGCTGACCGGCGTATTCGCGGTCAAGGACATCGGCGGCATGGACGGCAGCCTGCTGCTGCAGGCGAAGGGCGTGCTGATCACGCTCGTGTACAGCGGCGTGCTGAGCTTCGTGCTGCTGAAGCTGATCGATCTGACGATCGGCTTGCGCGTGTCCGAAGAGGAAGAGCGCGAAGGCCTCGACGTGGTGCTGCACGGCGAGCACGTGGAATAAGTCACACGGAACGACGGCGGGCCGCCGCGACGACGGCGCCCGCCCCGAATGAGCGCAGCGACTTCGGCCCGCCTACCCGGCGGGCTTTTTTTCTCCTGACGCGTGCTGCCGTAGCGGATAACCCTTCACTCTATCGGGTCAATAGCCGAAAACTTCCTCCATATCCTTGTGAAGCCGGGAACAATCCCCAAATGGGCAAGGCAATTGCTCTACAATCTTCATTCTCCCGCTCGCGAGTGATTCATGGTTCCCCACCTCGTTACCGCGTTGAACGGTCCGCTGCTCGAACTCGAGCAGAAGATCCTCGACGCGACGCCTGCGATCGAACGCTGGTTCAGGCTCGAATGGCAGGAACACACCCCGCCGTTCTATTGTTCGGTGGACCTGCGCAATGCCGGCTTCAAGCTGGCGCCCGTCGACGCGAACCTGTTTCCCGGCGCTTTCAACAATCTGCCGTCCGAAGTGCTGCCGCTTGCCGTGCAGGCCGCGATGGCCGCGATCGAGAAGATCTGCCCGGACGCGAAGAATCTGCTCGTGATTCCCGAGCTGCCGACCCGCAACGCGTTCTACCTGGAAAACGTCGCGCGCCTCGCGACGATCATGCGCCAGGCCGGCCTGAACGTGCGTTTCGGCTCGCTCGATCCCAGCATCACCGACATGACGCCGATCACGCTGGCCGACGGCCAGAAGATCGTGCTCGAGCCGCTCGAGCGTTCGCAGCGCCGCCTCGGCCTGAAGAATTTCGATCCGTGCTCGATCCTGCTGAACAACGACCTGTCGGCCGGCATCCCGGCCGTGCTGGAAAACCTGCACGAACAGTACCTGCTGCCGCCGCTGCACGCGGGCTGGGCCGTGCGCCGCAAGTCGACGCACTTCGCGTGCTACGACGACGTCGCGAAGAAGTTCGCGAAGATGGTCGGCGTCGATCCGTGGATGGTGAATCCGTATTTCGCGCACGTCGAAGGCGTCGACTGGCAGGCGCATGAAGGCGAGCAGGCGCTCGCCGACGCGATCGACGGCGTGCTGAAGAAAATCGCGCGCAAGTATCGCGAATACGGGATCAGCGAGAAACCGTACGTCGTCGTGAAGGCCGACGCGGGCACCGCGGGCCGCGGCGTGATGACCGTGCACGACGCGGCCGAGATCGGCCGCATGACGAAGGCCGAGCGCGCGCAGATGGCCGAATCGAAGGCCGGCCTCGCGGTGCGCGACGTGATCGTGCAGGAAGGCGTCTACACGTTCGAGCGCGTCGGCGACGAGGTGGCCGAGCCGGTCGTGTACATGATCGACCGCTACGTGGTCGGCGGCTTCTACCGCACGCACGGCGGCCGCGAGCGCGACCAGAACCTGAACGCGCCCGGCATGCACTACGTGCCGCTCGGCTTCGAGCACACCGCGCTGCCGGATGCCGGCGCGAAGCCGGGCGCCGCGCCGCCGAACCGTTTCTACA
Source organism: Burkholderia sp. ABCPW 11 (assembly GCF_001523445.1). NCBI lineage: Bacteria > Pseudomonadati > Pseudomonadota > Betaproteobacteria > Burkholderiales > Burkholderiaceae > Burkholderia > Burkholderia sp. ABCPW 11. The sequence continues at coordinate 48,005 of NZ_LOVM01000098.1, forward strand.
TGTACGGCGTCGTCGCGCGGCTGTCGCTGATCGCGTCGTCGATCGAACTGGAAAAGACCGACCCCGAAGCCATCCAGGTGTAACGGACCTTCGCTACGTACAGGACCCGCATGGACATTCTTTTTATCGCCGACCCGCTCGAGCATTTCAAGATCTACAAGGATTCGACCTACGCGATGATGGCGGAGGCCGCTCGGCGCGGGCATGCGGTGTACGCGTGCGAGCCGCGCCACCTCGCGTGGACGGGCTCGGCCGTCGAGGCCGACGTGCGGCGCATCACGTTCGTCGGCGAACTGGACGACCTGCATCGCGATACCTGGTTCGACGCGGGTCCGGTCGATGCGCGCCGTCTCGAATCGTTCGGCGCCGTGCTGATGCGCAAGGATCCGCCGTTCGACATGGAGTACGTGACGTCGACGTGGCTGCTCGAGCTGGCCGAGCGCGCCGGCGCGCGCGTGTTCAACCGGGCGCAGTCGATCCGCGACCATTCGGAGAAGCTCGCGATCGGCGAATTTCCGCAGTTCGTCGCGCCGACGCTCGTCACGCGCGACGCGAAGCGGCTGCGCGCGTTCCACGCCGAGCACGGCGACGTGATCCTGAAGCCGCTCGACGGAATGGGCGGGATGGGCGTGTTCCGCGTGAAGCCCGACGGCATGAATCTCGGCTCGATCGTCGAGATGCTGAGCCACGACGGCACGCGCTCGGTGATGGCGCAGAAGTTCATCCCCGAGATCAAGGCCGGCGACAAGCGCATCCTGCTGATCGGCGGCGAGCCGGTGCCGTATTCGCTCGCGCGGATTCCGCAGGGCAGCGAGGTGCGCGGCAATCTCGCCGCGGGCGGGCTCGGCGTCGCGCAGCCGTTGACGGCCCGCGACCGCGAGATCGCCGCAACGCTCGGGCCCGTGCTTGCGTCGCGCGGGCTGCTGCTGGTCGGCCTCGACGCGATCGGCGACTGGCTGACCGAGGTGAACGTCACGAGCCCGACGTGCTTCCGCGAGATCATGGAGCAGACGGGCTTCGACGTCGCCGCGATGTTCATCGACGCGCTGGAGCGTGCGGCCTCGTAGGCCGCCTTCCGCGCAACCCCGGCGGCGGCCGCGCAGGCCCCCCGTCGCCGGAGCCGCTTGACCGGCCTGCTACAATGCCCGCTTGCCCGGTGCCGCGATCGGCGCACCGAAGGCCCGGCGGTCGGGCCGACACTGTTGCAAGGCTGAACATGAAACGTTCCCCACACTCGCTACGCTCATTGCCCCGCCGCGGGGTATCGGCCCGCCAGGGGCGGCCGGGAGCGATCTGACATGGCCGGGATTCTGATCATCGCGCACGCGCCGCTCGCCACCGCGCTGCGGGACTGCATCGCGCACATCTACGGCGGCGTGCCCGCCCGCATCGGCTGCATCGACGTGATGGCGGACAGCGATCCGGCCCAGGTGATGGCGTTCGCGCACGCGGAACTCGCGCGGCTCCGGGAAGACAACGGCGTGGTCGTGCTGACCGACATGTACGGCGCGACGCCCGCGAACATCGCGGGCCAGCTCGCGAAGCTCGACAACGTGCGCGTGCTCGCGGGCGTGAACCTGCCGATGCTCGTGCGGGCCGTCTGCTACCGCACCGTGCCGCTCGACAAGCTGGTCGACAAGGCGCTGTCCGGCGGTGCGAAGGGCGTCCACGAGGTGTCGGCCGGCACGCCGCCGCCGCCGTCGGAAACCGGTTGCGGCCAGTGCGCGCCGATTCCGCCCGAACCGCAGCCGCGCACCGAATCGCACTGAGCCTCCGTTTTCCGTTTTAGACCGACCCGCCGGCGCGCGCCGCCGGCGGTCCCGACCGACCCGACCGAGAATCATGCTTCAACAAGAAACCACCATCGTCAATAAATTGGGGCTCCATGCGCGCGCATCGGCCAAGCTTACGCAACTGGCCGGCAACTTCCAGTCGGAAGTCTGGATGACACGCAACGGGCGCAAGATCAACGCGAAGAGCATCATGGGTGTGATGATGCTGGCGGCCGGCATCGGCAGCACCGTGACGATCGAGACCGACGGGCCCGACGAGCGGGAAGCGATGGACGCGCTGCTGAAGCTGATCGCCGACAAGTTCGGCGAAGGCCAGTGAGCGCGACGCGGAATCATTGCCGTTTCCAGTCAGAATGCCGCGGATACCGCGGCATTTTTTTCGTCGGAAGCATTGATGCGGAATGCGCAATGCTGCGCTGCATGCAGTCAGCGGGGAGTCGCGGAATTTATAATCGCTAACCGGGGTCATAAGCGCATCGCAGCAGTGTGCCGCGGCTTTACTTGTACAGAGGAGGTGCGCGTGTCCTTCACGCTGCATGGCATTCCCGTCTCACGAGGTATCGCGATCGGGCGAGCCTATCTGATCGCGCCGGCGGCGCTCGACGTCGCCCATTACCTGATCGAGGCCAACCAGACCGACGCCGAAGTGGAGCGATTCCGCACGGCGCGCGACGTCGTGCGTCGCGAGCTCGAAGCGCTGCGCGCCGACCTGACCGACGACACGCCGAGCGAAGTCGGCGCATTCATCGACGTCCACACGATGATCCTGAGCGACGAGATGCTCGTGCAGGAAACCATCGACCTGATCCGCACGCGCCGCTACAACGTCGAATGGGCGCTGACCGAGCAACTCGAACTGCTGACGCGCCATTTCGACGACATCGAGGACGAATACCTGCGCGAGCGCAAGGCCGACATCGAGCAGGTGGTCGAGCGCGTGCTGAAGGCGCTCGCCGGTGCGCCGTCCGCGTCGCAGGCGCTCGACGGCGCGGCCAGGAACGGCACGAACGAGATGATCGTCGTCGCGCACGACATCGCGCCGGCCGACATGATGCAGTTCAAGACGCAGTCGTTCCAGGCGTTCGTCACCGATCTCGGCGGCCGCACGTCGCACACGGCGATCGTTGCGCGCAGCCTCGGCATTCCGGCCGCGGTCGGCGTGCAGCATGCGAGTTCGCTGATCCGCCAGGACGACCTGATCATCGTCGACGGCGACCAGGGCATCGTGATCGTCGATCCCGCGCCGATCGTCCTCGAGGAATATTCGTACCGCCAGTCCGAGAAGGTGCTGGAGCAACGCAAGCTGCAGCGCCTGAAGTTCTCGCCGACGCAAACGCTGTGCGGCACGAAGATCGACCTGTACGCGAACATCGAGCTGCCCGACGACGCGAAGGCGGCCGTCGAGGCCGGCGCGGTCGGCGTTGGCCTGTTCCGCTCCGAGTTCCTGTTCATGCATCAGAAGGAGATGCCGGAAGAGGAAGAGCAGTTCGCCGCGTACAAGCGCGCCGTCGAGTGGATGAAGGGCATGCCGGTGACGATCCGCACGATCGACGTCGGCGCGGACAAGCCGCTCGAGGCGCTCGACGAAGGCTACGAAACGGCGCCGAACCCGGCGCTCGGCCTGCGCGCGATCCGCTGGAGCCTGTCCGAGCCGCAGATGTTCCTCACGCAGTTGCGCGCGATCCTGCGCGCGTCCGCGTTCGGCCAGGTGAAGATCCTGATCCCGATGCTCGCGCACGCGCAGGAAATCGACCAGACGCTCGACCTGATTCGCGAGGCGAAGCGCCAGCTCGACGACGCGGGGCTCGCGTACGATCCGAACGTGCGCCTCGGCGCGATGATCGAGATCCCGGCCGCGGCGATCGCGCTGCCGCTGTTCCTGAAGCGCTTCGATTTCCTGTCGATCGGCACGAACGACCTGATCCAGTACACGCTCGCGATCGATCGCGCCGACAACGCGGTCGCGCACCTGTACGACCCGCTGCATCCGGCCGTGCTGCACCTGATCGCGTACACGTTGCGCGAAGCGAAGCGCGCGGGCGTGTCGGTGTCGGTGTGCGGGGAGATGGCGGGCGACCCGGCGCTCACGCGCCTGTTGCTCGGGATGGGGCTCACCGAGTTCTCGATGCACCCGAGCCAGTTGCTCGTCGTGAAGCAGGAGATCCTGCGCGCACACCTGAAGGCGCTCGAAAAGCCCACGGCCGACGTGCTGGCCGCGTTCGAGCCGGAAGAAGTGCAGGCGGCGCTGCAGCGGCTGTCGGTCGCCGAGCCGCGGGCGGATGCGGCTGCCTAGGCGTTCTTGCCGCCGCTAACCATGGCGAAACGTCATGCATGCGCGGCCTGGCGCATGCCCGTCGCGCGTCAGTGCCGGCCCCTGCATACCGGGCAATCGGCCTGGCGCGCGATTTTCATCGTCGTCCATTCCATCCGCAGCGAATCGAGCATCATCAACCGCCCGTTCAGCGTCTTGCCGATGCCGCCGATCACGCGCAGCGCCTCGGCCGCCTGCATCGCGCCGATGATCCCGACGGTCGGCGCGAACACGCCCATCGTCGCGCACGCGACTTCCTCGAACGGCTGGTCTTCCGGGAACACGCACGCATAGCAGGGCGCGGCCGCGTCGCGGAAGTCGAACGTGCTGATCTGGCCGTCGAAGCGCAGCGCGGCGCCCGACACGAGCGGCACGCCGTGCGCGACGCACGCGCGGTTGATCGCGTGCCGCGTCGCGAAATTGTCGGTGCAGTCGAGCACGACGCTCGCATGCGGCACGTGCGCATCGAGCCACGCATCGTCGACGCGCGCCGCGACCGCGTTCACCGTCACCTCGGGGTTCAGTTGCGCGAGCGCGTCGCGCCCCGATTCGACCTTGCTGCGGCCGACCGACGCCGTCACGTGCAGGATCTGCCGCTGCAGGTTCGTGAGATCGACCGTGTCGGCGTCGACGAGCGTGAGTGTGCCGACCCCCGATGCCGCGAGATACATCGCGGCCGGCGAGCCGAGACCGCCCGCGCCGACGACGATCGCATGCGCGTCGAGAAAGCGCTGTTGCGCGTCGATGCCGATCTCGTCGACGAGGATGTGGCGGGAGTAGCGAAGGAGTTGATCGTCGTTCATGGGGGCTCGTGAGCGAGGCGGGCGGACGTTCGTTATTTTAGGCGCGCATGAAAAACGGGCCATCGCGGTCTTCCCGCGATGGCCCGTCGGATGCCGGCCGGCGCTTACTTCGGCGCGGATGCCGGCTTCGGTGCGGAGGCCGGCTTCGCGGCGCTCGCGCCCGATGCCTTCGCGGCCGCGGCGGCCTTGCCGGCCGGGCTCTTCGTCACGCTCTCGGCGAGCAGCGATTTCGATTCCTGGACCGGCTTGCCTTCGAGCTTGTTGAGCGCCTGCTGCATCATGAAGTCGTCGGCGCTGCCGAACTCGATCGGCTTGCGATCGCGATCCTTCTGGCGCTGCTCCGGCGTCTTCTTGTCGTTCTGCTCTTCGAGGACGCGCAGCTGATCCATCCGGCGCTGATCGCGCTCTTCCTGCTCCTTCTTCTCGTTCGGGTCCTGCGTGTTCGCGAGGTGGTTCGAATAGTCGACCTCGCGCGTGACGAGCACGTCGTCCGGATCGCCGTCCGCGTACTGATCGACCGGCACGTCCGGCGTGATGCCCTTGTTCTGGATCGAACGGCCGCTCGGCGTGTAGTAGTACGCGGTGGTCAGGCGCAGCGCGGTGTCGGCCGTCATCGGGCGGACCGTCTGCACCGAGCCCTTGCCGAACGTCGTCTTGCCCATGATCTGCGCGCGCTTCGAATCCTGCAGCGCACCGGCGACGATTTCCGACGCGGACGCCGAATACGCGTTCGTCAGCACGATCATCGGCACGGTCTTGAAGATCGGCGGCAGGTTCTTCAGCGGATCGCCGTCGAAGGACGGCAGACGATAGTTGTCGTACGTATCGCGGTAGACCTGCTTCGAATCGGGGATCTGGCCGTTGGTCGACACGACGACCGAGTCGGGCGGTAGGAACGCGCCGGCCACGCCGACCGCGCTCTGCAGCAGGCCGCCGCCGTTGTTGCGCAGGTCGAGGATGAGGCCCTTCAGATTCGGTTGCTGGCGCGCGATGTCCTGCAGCTTCTGCGCGAGATCCGGCGTCGTGCGCTCCTGGAAGCTCGTGATGCGGACATACGCGTAGCCCGGATCGAGCATCTTCATCTTCACGCTCTGGACCTTGATGATCGCGCGCGTGACCGTGACCGGGAACGTGCGGTCGTCGCTCTTGCGGAAGATGGTCAGCGTGACCTTGGTACCCGGCTCGCCGCGCATCTGCTTCACGGCCTTGTCGAGCGTCATGCCGCGCACCGGCTTGTCGTTGATGCGCGTGATCAGGTCGCCCGGACGGATGCCGGCGCGGAACGCGGGGGTATCCTCGATCGGCGAGATCACCTTGACGAGGCCGTCTTCCTGCGAGATCTCGATGCCGAGGCCGGCGAAGCGGCCCTTCGTCTGCTCCTGGAGCTCGTCATAGTCGGTCTTGTCGAGGAACGACGAGTGCGGATCGAGGCTCGACACCATGCCCTTGATCGCGGCCGTCAGCAGCTTCTTGTCGTCGACCGGTTCGACGTACTCGCGCTTGATCTGCCCGAATACTTCCGCGAACAGGCGGAGCTGGTCGAGGGGAAGCGGCGCCGTGGCGGTCTGCTCGGCCGATGCGGAAACCTGCAGCGTGGCGAACACGCCCGTGGCGAGGCCCGCGGCAATCAGGCCGATGTTCTTCAAATTCATTCGCATAGAGATCTGGTGCGGTCGGGAAGCGCGTGGCGGTAGCGGGGATGTAGCGGACAAGTATAACTGTTCGTCCGATAACTCAGTGGAACGGCGCGAAAAGCGTCGAAAAGGCCGCAGAGGGCCCGGCGAGGCACCGCCGGGCGCGCTGCGGGGTTCGAAAGCGGATTCGACCGCGGCAGGGCCGCGAAGGTTCGCGCGGCGTGCGGCCAGGGGTTCGAGGCCGGGCCCGGCACGCCGCGGCGGAACGCGGCTTGCCCGCCGCGCCGGGCGTCAGCCCGCCTTGCCCTGCTTCGCGACGGCGGCCTGCGCCTGCGCGATCGCTTCCTGGTCGCCGAGGTAATAGTGCGTGATCGGCTTCAGGTTCTCGTCGAGTTCGTAGACGAGCGGCACGCCGTTCGGGATGTTCAGGCCGACGATGTCGCTGTCCGAGATGCCGTCGAGGTACTTGATCAGCGCGCGCAGCGAATTGCCGTGCGCGGCGATCAGCACCTGCTTGCCGGCGCGCACCGCCGGCGCGATCGATTCGTTCCACAGCGGCAGCACGCGCGCGACCGTGTCCTTCAGGCACTCGGTGAGCGGCAATTGCTCGCGCGGCACCTTCGCATAGCGCGGATCGTCGAACGGCGCGCGCTCGTCGGTCGGCTCGAGCGCGGGCGGCGGCGTGTCGTAGCTGCGGCGCCACACGAGCACCTGCTCGTCGCCGAACTTCGCGGCCGTTTCCGCCTTGTTCAGGCCCGACAGCGCGCCGTAGTGGCGCTCGTTCAGGCGCCACGAGTGGACGACCGGCAGGTACATCAGATCCATCTTGTCCTGCACGTGCCACAGCGTGCGGATCGCGCGCTTGAGCACCGACGTATACGCGATGTCGAACGTGTAGCCGGCCTCCTTGAGCAATTCGCCGGCCTGGTAGGCCTCGTTGCGACCCTGTTCGGTCAGGTCGACGTCGACCCAGCCGGTGAAGCGGTTTTCCTTGTTCCACGTCGATTCGCCGTGGCGGATGAGAACGAGTTTGTACATGGATCTTGCGGTCGGTAGTGAAGGGAAGCGGGGCGCGTCGCGCGGCGCCCGGACCGGGCCCGCCATCGCGCAAGGCGGTTATTTTATAATGGCGGGATTGTCCTCATCCGATTTCTCTTCTTTCGGCGGAATTCCGTGACGTTCTTTACCAATTACACCAACCTGGCCCTGATCGCGATCCTGGTGGTTTCCGGTGGCCTGCTCGCATGGCCCGCCCTGCGCCGCGGTCGCGGCGGCCTGTCCGCCGCGGAGGCGACGCAGCTCATCAACCGTCGCAACGCGGTCGTGATCGACCTGCGCGCCGCGTCCGATTTCGCCGCCGGCCACCTGCCGTCGGCGCGTCAGGTCGCGGCGGGCGAGATCGGCGCGAAAATTGCGCAGGTCGCGAAGAACAAGAGCACCCCGGTGCTGCTCGTCTGCCAGAACGGCCAGCAGTCGCAGAAGGCGGCGCGCGAGGTCGAGGCGGCGGGTTACGCCGAGGTGCACGTGCTCGAAGGCGGCGTGGCCGCCTGGCAGCAGGCCGGGATGCCGGTCGTCAAACAAGGAGTGGCAAAGTGAACAAGGTTTTGATGTACAGCACGCAGGTGTGTCCGTATTGCATGCAGGCCGAGCGCCTGCTGAAGCTGCGCGGTGTCGAGCAGATCGAAAAGGTGCTGATCGACCGCGATCCGGCCCGCCGCGAGGAAATGATGACGCGCACGGGGCGCCGCACGGTGCCGCAGATCTATATCGGCGACACGCACGTCGGCGGCTACGACGATCTGTCGAAGCTCGACCGCGAAGGCGGCCTCGTGCCGCTTCTGCAAGCGGCCTGATTAGGGCAGAATGGCCGCCGGCCGCGCCGCGGCTTGGGCGCGCAGGATTCATCCGTGGCGGCCGGCGCACAGCCGGGCCGCCCCGTCACCACTTTTAGGGAAACACCATGTCCGACGTCGAAAACCAACCGTTCTTCAACATCCAGCGCGTCTACCTGAAGGATATGTCGCTCGAGCAGCCGAATTCGCCGGCGATCTTCCTCGAGCAGGACATGCCGTCGGTTGAAGTCGAAGTCGACGTCAAGGCCGACCGCCTCGCGGAAAGCGTCTTCGAAGTCGTCGTGTCGGGTACCGTCACCGCGAAGGTGAAGGACAAGGTCGCGTTCCTGATCGAAGCGAAGCAGGCCGGCATTTTCGATATTCGCAACATTCCGGACGAACAGCTCGACCCGCTCGTCGGCATCGCGTGCCCGACGATCCTGTTCCCGTACCTGCGCTCGAACATCGCCGACGCGATCACCCGCGCCGGCTTCCCGCCGATCCACCTGGCGGAAATCAACTTCCAGGCGCTGTACGAGCAGCGTCTCGCGCAGCTTCAGCAGCAGGCCGGCGGCGCAGCAGGTGCGCCGAACGGCGCGCCGAATGGCACGACGCTGAACTGACGTTTCGCTCGGACCGGTGCTGGGTATGAAAGTAGCCGTTCTCGGCGCCGGTGCCTGGGGCACCGCGCTCGCGGGCCATCTGGCCGCGCGGCACGATACGCTTTTGTGGGCGCGCGACGCCGCGCTCATCGCCGGGCTACAGGCCCGGCACGAAAATTCCCGCTATCTGGACGGCATCGCGCTGCCTGACGCGCTGCGCTACGACGCCGATCTCGGCGCCGCGCTCGCGCATGGCGCCGCGGACGACGCGCTGTGCGTGATCGCCGCGCCGGTGGCCGGGCTGCGCACGCTGTGTCGCGCGATGCGCGACGCAGGCTGCGTGCCCGCGCACATCGTCTGGGTCTGCAAGGGCTTCGAGGCCGGCACGCATCTGCTGCCGCATCAGGTGATCGCGGCCGAGCTGCCCGAACAGCGGAGCAACGGCGTGCTGTCGGGCCCGAGCTTCGCGCGCGAGGTCGGACAGTCGCTGCCCGTCGCGTTGACGGTGGCGAGCACGTCGGCCGAATGCCGCGAGCGCACGCTCGCCGCGTTCCATCACGGCGCGATGCGGATCTATACGGGCGACGACGTGGTCGGTGTCGAGGTCGGCGGCGCGGTGAAGAACGTGCTGGCGATCGCGACCGGCATTTCCGACGGCCTCGGCCTCGGGCTGAACGCGCGCGCCGCGCTGATCACGCGTGGCCTCGCCGAAATGTCGCGGCTCGGCGTGGCGCTCGGCGGCCGCGCGGAAACCTTCACGGGACTCACGGGCCTCGGCGACCTGATCCTCACCGCGACGGGCGACCTGTCGCGCAACCGCACGGTCGGCCTGCAACTGGCGGCCGGCCGCACGCTGAACGACATCCTCGGCGCGCTCGGCCACGTGGCCGAAGGCGTGCGCTGCGCGCAGGCCGTGCTGGCGCTCGCGCGCGCGCAGTCGATCGAAATGCCGATCACGGAAGCGGTGTGCGGCGTGCTGTTCGACGGCATCGCGCCGCGCGACGCGGTCAGCGGTCTGCTGCGCCGCGACGCGCGCGCGGAGTAGGCCCGGCGGGATCGCCCGGCACGGGTGCGCCGGGCACGCGGCGCCAAAGCGGACTACGCTTGAAGCGTCTCCTGCGTTCCGCGAGGTCGTCATGCTGCAAATCCATTCCACCACGCTCGATGCGCAGGTCGTCGACATCACGACGCTCGACGTCGATGCGATCGTCAACGCCGCGAACGGCTCGCTGCTCGGCGGGGGCGGCGTCGACGGCGCGATTCACCACGCGGCCGGCCCCGGCCTGCTCGCCGAGTGCCGCACGCTCGGCGGCTGCGACACCGGCGACGCGAAGCTCACGCGCGGCCACGGGTTGCCCGCGCGCTACGTGATCCACGCGGTTGGCCCGGTATGGTATGGCGGCGCGCGCGGCGAGGCCGAGCTGCTTGCATCGTGCTACCGGCGCGCGATCGAGCTGGCCGAAGAGGTTGCCGCGACGTCGATCGCGTTTCCGGCGATCAGTTGCGGGATTTACCGCTATCCGGCCGAGCAGGCCGTCGACATCGCGGTCGGCACGGTGATCGAAATGCTGCCGCAGGCGCCGACTCTCGCACGCGTGGTGTTCGCGTGCTTCTCGTCCGACATTTACGACCTGTATCGCGCGCGGCTCGCGCGGATCGAGCCGCGCTGAACGTCGCGCGTCATGCGCCGCCTTCGAAGCCGGCCTGACGCCACGCCTCGAACACGACCACCGCGACCGTATTCGACAGGTTCAGGCTGCGGTTGTCCGGCCGCATCGGCAGGCGCACGCGCTGTTCGTTCGGAAAGCGTTCGAGCAGTTCGGCGGGCAGGCCGCGCGTTTCGGAGCCGAACACGAACCAGTCGCCGGGCAGGAACGCACGATCGTGGAAGCGGCCCGAGCCGCGCGTCGTGAACGCGAACATCCGCGCAGGCTCCGGCGCTTCGGCGGCGACGAACGCGTCCCAGTCGCGGTGCACGCGCATCTGCGCATATTCGTGATAGTCGAGGCCGGCGCGACGCATCCGCGCGTCGTCGAGCGGAAAGCCGAGCGGCTCGATCAGGTGCAGGCGCGCGCCGGTGTTCGCGCACAGGCGGATCACGTTGCCGGTGTTCGGCGGAATTTCGGGGGCGACGAGAACGACGTTGAACATGTTTCGGTTGGGCTGGGGCGGCCGGAGCGGCGCAGCGCGCGCGTGCATCCGGCCGGCCGGTTCGTGACGGCCGCACGCGGGCGACCGGCTTCTCTATCTAATTAATCCCTGGCGGTGCGCAGCGCAACCAGATTCGTCACGCGCGCGGCGCCCGCCGCCTTCAACGCCTGCGCGGCCGCCGCGAGCGTCGCGCCGGACGTCATCACGTCGTCGACGAGCGCGATGTGGCGACCGGCGACGCTGCCTGCCACCGCGAAAGCCGCCATCACGTTGTCGCGTCGTGCGTGCCGGTCGAGCCGCGACTGCGGCGCGGTGTCGGCGACGCGCGCGAGCAAGGCAGCCTCCGCCCGCACGCCGAGCCTGCGCGCGAGCGGACGCGCGATCGCCCACGCCTGGTTGTAGCCGCGCGCGACGAGCCGCCGGTGCGACAGCGGCACCGGCGCGACGAGGTCGAAGCTGCGCGCATCACGCGTATCGTCGACCAGCCGTGCGAGCCGGGCCGCGAATTCGCCGCCGAGCGCGAGCCGCGCATGAAACTTCAGGCCGCGCGCGAGCCCGTCGAGCGGCGCGCGGTAATCGGCGAGCGCGAGCGTCGCGTCGAACGGCGGCGGCGCGGTGCGGCACGCGTCGCACCGGTACGCGGCCGCGCGGCCGGCGCCGGGGCGACTGCCGCCGGACGATCGCGCGTGCCCGACGCCGAGCGGCAGCGCGCAGACGTCGCAGCGCAGCCGCGCTTCATTCCAGTACGCGGCATCGCAGGCGCCGCAAATCACGATGTGTGACAAATTGCCGCATAGCGCGCACCGGTTCGGCAACGCGACCGCGGCAACACGCGCGACCCATGTTCCGACGTGCGACAAAACGACGCGCGCCGAGCGTTCGGCGGAACCGCGGACCATCGCAACACTCCTGGCATGCCGCCTCAATGAAGCTTGCGAGGCGAGCGAGTATACTTCGGGCTCTTCGCCAGTGTGCCCGACATGTCCCCAGCTTCGACTTCAACCGGCCGTCCGGCCAATGACGCCAGGCGCCTGCGGCGGATCTTCGACCGCCGTGCCGCCACGTTCGATGCGGTTGCGTTCCTGCCGCGCGAGATCGCGCAGCGGATGAACGAGCGCCTCGAATACATCAAGGTGAGCCCCGCGGCCGTGCTGGATGCGGGCTGCGGCCCGGGCGACGATCTCCCGGCGCTGCGCGCGCGCTTTCCGGAAGCGCCGGTGTTCGGCGTGGACCTGTCCGGCGCAATGCTCGCGCGGGCCGGTCAGCGCGAAGTCGAGCAGACCTCCTGGCGCCGCTGGCTGCCGGCGTCGCTCGGCCGGGCGCTGGGCCAGCGCGGCCCGCGCGTCGCGCAGGCCGACTTCGCCGCGCTGCCGTTCCCGGGCGGCGCGTTCGATCTGATCTGGTCGAATCTCGCGCTCCACTGGCATTCGCGTCCCGATACCGTCTTCCCCGAATGGCAGCGCGTGCTGCGCGTGAACGGGCTCCTGATGTTCAGCACGCTCGGCCCCGACACGCTGCGCGAGCTGCGCGCGGCCTGCGCGGACGCCGAAGCGGCGCTCGGCATCGCGCCGCCCGCCGCGCGTGTGATCGATTTCGTCGACATGCACGACCTCGGCGACATGCTCGTCGAGAGCGGCTTCGAGATTCCCGTGATGGACCAGGAAGTGCTGACCGTCACCTACAAATCCGCCGATTCCCTGCTGGCCGACGTGCGCCGCTGGGGCGCCTATCCGTTCGAGCGCACGGTGCCGCGGCACGCGACGCGGCGCTTTCGCGCGGCGCTCGGCGACGCGCTGGACGCGCGCCGGCGCGAGGACGGCACCATTCCGCTGACCTTCGAGGTGATCTACGGCCACGCGTGGAAGGCCGTGCCGCGCACGACCGCGGAAGGGCACGGGATCGTGCGCATCGAGGACATCGGCAAGGGGCGTCCGAAGAATCGGTAAAGCGGTAAAGAGGGGTTTTGTTATGTCTGAAATTAGCGGCGCAAAGCGGGGTCGAATTGGCGGCTAAAACGGCCGAAAAGCTTGTCGCGCTTGGCTTGGCGGGCGATAGGCGCTTGCTTGTGGATGCCATTGAACCCGCCTATAATGCGTCAGCTTGTCGTCCCGGGGTCCCCGCAATACGGGGCGACGAGTCCGATGCAGGCATGCATCGCATGCCATTCGCGTGAGGCGGCGATGGAAGCAGCGAGGGTTTTGGCGGAGACGGCGGACAGCGAACCGATCCTCGAAGATTGGCTCATGAAACGCAACTGTTCGGTGTCGCCACGCCAGTTCGTGCTGTTTTACGCGTCGCTCGCGGGCTTCTCGCTGGCGATCGCGGCGTTGCTGATGTGGAGAGGGGCCTGGCTCGTCATGCCCTTCACCGGCATCGAGTTGCTGGCGGTGGGTGTCGCATTTGCGATCTATGCTCGCCATGCGGTCGATTACGAGCGCATCAGGCTGTTTCCGCACCGGCTCGTGATCGAGCGGATGGATGCGGAGCGGCTCACGCAGATCGAATTCAACCCGCGCTGGGTGCGGGTCGAGCCGGGTGCGACGCCACGCGATCCGATTCGGCTGGTGTCGCGCGGGCAGACCGTCGTAATCGGGCAGCATCTCGCGCAGTACAAGCGTGCGCAGTTCGCCGACGAACTGCGCGTGTCGCTCAGGCGCTGCGGCTGACGAGGCGCAGCCATCGGCCGGAACGGGCCGGCGGCTTGCGACGGGGGAGGGTTTGAATGGAAATTTTGGGTAAGGATGCTATGAAAACAATCAAGCGAGCCCTCGCGGGCGTGCTGGCATGCAGCGGATTGCTCTTTGCCGGTGCGGCCCTGGCGGTCGGTGATAGCCCGGGCGGCCCCCGTGTCAACGAGATCAACTTTCAGCCGCCGGTCACGAAAATCGCCGAGGAGCTCTACGATCTCCACACGATGATGCTGATCCTGTGTACGGTGATCTTCGTCGGCGTGTTCGGCGTGATGTTCTATTCGATCTTCGCGCACCGCAAATCCAAGGGCCACAAGGCCGCCAATTTCCATGAAAGCACGACCGTCGAGATCATCTGGACGATCGTGCCGTTCGTCATCGTCGTGCTGATGGCACTGCCGGCGACGAAGGCCGTCGTCGCGATGAAGGACACGACGAACGCCGATCTCACGATCAAGGTCACCGGCTACCAGTGGAAGTGGGGCTACGACTACGTGAAGGGCCCGGGCGAGGGCATCGGTTTCCTGTCGACGCTGACCACCCCGCGCGACGAAGTGATGGGCAAGAAGCCGATCACCGACACCTATCTGCAGGAAGTCGACAATCCGCTCGTCGTGCCGGTCAACAAGAAGATCCGCATCATCACGACCGCGAACGACGTCGTCCACTCGTGGTACGTGCCCGCATTCGGCGTGAAGCAGGATGCGATCCCCGGCTTCGTGCGCGATACGTGGTTCAAGGCCGACAAGGTCGGGACGTTCCGCGGTTTCTGTACCGAGCTGTGCGGCAAGGAACACGCGTACATGCCGGTCGTGGTCGAAGTCCTGTCGGACGACGACTACGCGAAGTGGGTCACCGCGCAGAAGGCGAAGCTCGCCAGCGCGGCGGTCGATCCGAACAAGGTCTACACGATGGCCGAACTCGTCGCGCACGGCGAGGAAGTGTACAAGGCGAACTGCGCGGCCTGCCACCAGGTGAACGGCAAGGGCCTCGGCGCGTTCCCGGCGATGGACGGCAGCCCGATCGTGAACGGCCCGATCGCGGCCCACGTCGAGCGCGTGCTGCACGGCAAGGGCGCGATGCCGTCGTGGGCATCGCTGTCGGACCTCGACATCGCTTCGGTCGTCACGTACGAACGCAACTCGTGGGGCAACCACAAGAACGACCTGCTGCAGCCGAAGCAAGTGGCCGACGCACGCAACGGCAAGATGCCGGAAGACACGGCGGGCGCGGCACCGGCAGAAGCGGCTTCGGCACCGGCGCAAGCCGCGTCGGCCGCCGAGCAGCCGGCGGCAGCGGCATCGGCCGCACTGTCGACGATCTACTTCGAGACGGGCAAGAGCGTGCTGCCGGCCGACGCAAAGGCGGCGATCGCCGCTGCGGTCGACTATGCGAAGGCGCATCCGGACGCGAAGCTCGCGCTGTCGGGCTTCACCGACAAGACCGGCTCGGCCGACGCGAACGCCGAACTGGCGAAGCATCGGGCCCAGGCCGTGCGCGATGCGCTGAAGGCAGCAGGCGTGGCGGAAGACCACATCATTCTCAAAAAGCCGGAAACGATCACGGGCGGGGCTGACGCGAAGGAAGCCCGGCGTGTCGAGATCGGCCCGGCGGCTTGACGTGTCGCTGAGTTAGTCGACGTATTCGCATTAGGAGATTCTCATGTCTAGCATCGGGCACGACGTAGCCGCGGACCACGCGCACGACGACCACGCGCACGAAGCCCCGCACGGCTGGCGTCGCTGGCTGTTCGCCACCAACCACAAGGACATCGGTACGCTGTACCTGTTGTTCTCGTTCATCATGTTCCTGTCGGGCGGCGTGATGGCGCTCGGCATCCGTGCCGAGCTGTTCGAGCCGGGCCTGCAGATCATGCGTCCGGAGTTCTTCAACGAACTCACGACGATGCACGGCCTGATCATGGTGTTCGGCGCGATCATGCCGGCCTTCGTCGGCTTCGCGAACTGGATGATTCCGCTGCAGATCGGCGCATCCGACATGGCGTTCGCGCGCATGAACAACTTCAGCTTCTGGCTGCTGCCGGTCGCGGCCGTGCTGCTGGTCGGTTCGTTCTTCGCGCCGGGCGGCGCGACGGCCGCCGGCTGGACGCTGTACGCACCGCTGTCGACGCAGATGGGCCCGGGCATGGACTTCGCGATCTTCGCGGTCCACATCATGGGCGCGTCGTCGATCATGGGCGGGATCAACATCGTCGTGACGATCCTGAACATGCGCGCACCGGGCATGACACTGATGAAGATGCCGATGTTCGCGTGGACGTGGCTGATCACCGCGTACCTGCTGATCGCCGTGATGCCGGTTCTGGCAGGCGCGATCACGATGGTGCTGTTCGACCGCCACTTCGGCACGTCGTTCTTCAACGCGGCAGGCGGCGGCGACCCGGTGATGTACCAGCACATCTTCTGGTTCTTCGGCCACCCCGAGGTGTACATCATGATTCTGCCGGCGTTCGGGATCGTGTCGCAGGTGATCCCGGCGTTCGCGCGCAAGACGCTGTTCGGCTACAGCTCGATGGTGTACGCGACGGCGTCGATCGCGATCCTGTCGTTCATGGTCTGGGCGCACCACATGTTCGCCACGGGCATGCCGGTCACCGGCCAGCTGTTCTTCATGTACGCGACGATGCTGATCGCGGTGCCGACGGGCGTGAAGGTGTTCAACTGGCTCGCGACGATGTGGCGCGGCTCGATGACGTTCGAAACGCCGATGCTGTTCGCGATCGGCTTCCTGTTCGTGTTCACGTTCGGCGGCCTGACGGGCCTGATGCTCGCGATGGCGCCGCTCGACATCCAGTATCACGGCACCTACTTCGTGGTCGCGCACTTCCACTACGTGCTGGTGGCGGGCTCGCTGTTCGCGCTGTTCTCGGGCTGGTACTACTGGGCGCCGAAGTGGACGGGCTGGATGTACAACGAGACGCGCGGCAAGATCCACTTCTGGGCGTCGATGATCTTCTTCAACCTGACGTTCTTCCCGATGCACTTCGTCGGTCTCGCGGGCATGCCGCGCCGCTATGCGGACTACCCGGCGCAGTTCACGGACTTCAACCAGGTGGCGACGATCGGCGCATTCGGCTTCGGCCTCGCACAGGTGTACTTCCTGTTCGCGGTCGCGCTGCCGGCCTACCGCGGCGGCGGCGAGCTGGAAAAGGCGTCGGACAAGCCGTGGGACGGCGCGACCGGCCTCGAGTGGACGGTGCCGAGCCCGGCTCCCTTCCACACGTTCGAGCAACCGCCGCACGTCGAGTAAGTGTCACCCGGCGTTCCGCCGCTGCCTACCGCACAGGCAGGCAGCGGCGGGCGCCGAATCGATGGATCAGCGAAGTTTCAGCGAAGTTGCAGATGACCCGGAATCCACAAGAAAGACGAACGCCCGAGCAGATCCGCGCGGGCAACAAGCGGCTCGGCCTCACCCTGCTCGTCATCGCCGCCGTTTTTTTTGTGGGTGTCGTGATCAAGCAGTGGTGGCTGTCCACCCACTGATGCAGTAATTGACGCAGTAGCGAGGAAGTCGTCGTATGTCGAAGCCGGAAGAGGGCGCCGTGGATCGTGCGTTCAATCGTTCGATGCTGGTGAAGCTCTTCGTCGTGGCCGGGCTGATGTTCGGTTTCGGCTTCGCGCTGATCCCGATGTATCGGGCGATCTGCCAGATCACCGGCATCAACAACCTGGTGCAGCGCGATGTCAGCGAGCGCGAGGTGAAGAACTCGCAGGTCGACTATAGCCGCACGGTGTCGGTCGAGTTCGACGCGAACGCACGCGGGCCGCTCGGGTTCAAGCCGGAGCACAACAGTCTCGACGTGCATCCGGGCGAACTGACGACGATCGTGTACGACGTGACGAACGGGCAGGGCCGGCCGGTCGTCGCGCAGGCGATTCCGAGCTACGCGCCGAAGCAGGCGACGGAGTTCTTCAAGAAGATCGAGTGCTTTTGCTTCACGCAGCAGACGCTGACCGCGAACGAGTCGCGCAAGATGCCGGTGGTGTTCGTGATCGACCCGAAATTGCCGAAGGACGTAAAGACGATCACGTTGTCGTACACGTTCTTCGAACTGAATACACCGGCCACGCCGGCCCCGGCGCAGCGCAGTACGGCGGCGCAGGGTGCGGCGAAGCCGGACGCATGAAGACGGAGGCGGGGCGATGACGGAGGTCAAGCGGAGCGGAACGTTCGGTCAGGCGCTGAGAGCGGTGCTGTGGTCGTTCTTCGGGGTGCGCAAGCGGCGCGACCTGGAGGCCGATGCGACGCAGCTCAATCCGCTGCACGTGCTGATCGTCGCGTTGATCGCGGCCGGCGTGTTCATCGGCGTGCTGATCCTGATCGTGCGTGCCGTCGTGGGCTGAGGCGCGCGGCTGGCGGCCCGCGGCCACGAAAGAATGCAGTGCGCGGCGCCACGGCGCGGCGTGCAGGAAAGAGCGGCGGCAGTCTCGCCGCGCAAGAAATAAAGCCGGAGCGTTTCCGGTACACAAATTGGACTGAAGTGGAGAATCAAGCATGAGCGGTCAAAACCAGACCCCGTACTATTTCGTGCCGCATCCGTCGCAGCATCCGATCAGCGCGGCCATCGGCCTGCTGGTCATGCTCGGGTCGGTAGCGCTGTGGATCAACGGTCACGACTGGGCGCCGTTTACGGCGCTGCTCGGCCTGCTGTGGTTGCTCTTCACGCTGTATCACTGGTTCGGCGACGCGATTGCCGAATCGGAAGGCGGTCATTACGGCAAGAACGTCGACAAGTCCTACCGCTGGAGCATGAGCTGGTTCATCTTCTCGGAAGTCATGTTCTTCGGCGCGTTCTTCGGTGCGCTGTTCTATGCGCGTGAAATCGCGCTGCACCAGCTCGGCAGCCTCGACTACAAGCTGATCTGGCCGGACTTCTCCGCCGTGTGGCCGAACGAAGGCCCCGCCGCGCTCGCCGGTCACTTCAAGACGATGGGCCCGTGGCCGATCCCGACGCTGAACACCGCGCTCCTGCTGTCGTCGGGCGTGACGCTGACGATCTCGCACCACGCGCTGCGCGACGATCATCGCAAGAAGGCGATTGCGTGGCTGGCCGCGACGCTCGTGTTCGGGATCTGCTTCCTGTTCCTGCAGGGCTTCGAGTACTACCACGCGTACAACGAACTGAACCTGACGCTGAACTCGGGCGTGTACGGTTCGACGTTCTTCCTGCTGACCGGCTTCCACGGCTTCCACGTGTTCCTCGGCGGCACGATGCTCGCGGTGGTGCTGGTGCGGATGATCCGCGGCCACTTCAAGCCCGATCATCACTTCGCGTTCGAAGGCGCCGCGTGGTACTGGCACTTCGTCGACGTCGTCTGGCTCGGCCTGTACGTCGTCGTCTACTGGCTGTAAATGGAAAAACGGCCCGCGCAGCGATGCGCGGGCCGTTTTCATTGGTGTGCGGGCGCGGCGGCGAAGCCGCGGCCGACACCGCCCCGGCGCCGCCGCGACTCAGTCAGGCGGCGCTTTTGCTTGGTGGCGCGGCCGTGCGGCGAAATGTCACAGCGGTCGCGGCAGCCGGCGCGGCAACGGCATCAACGTCCGATCGGCAGGCCGGTCGAATGGATCCAGCCCATCCAGTTCGCGAACAGGATGAACAGGAACAGCGACACCGACAACCCGACGCGGGTGGCGAGCGACCAGACCATGCGCTTCGTATGGCCGCGGTCGTGCATCATGAAGTAGAGCGCCGAGCCCATGCTGGCAATGATGAGGACGAAGGCGATGGGAACGAGTATGTGCATGACACGAACCGGACGACGGCAATTCGAAAGGAAGAGGATAATTATCGCACTTCGCTTTCGCGCACGTGCCGGGCGGGCCGCACGATGAAGATTCGCTGGCTGCCTGCGCTGCTGATCCTCGTCGTCGTCGCCGTCACGATCCGTCTCGGTTTCTGGCAACGCGACCGTGCGCACCAGAAGGAGGCGCTGCAGGCGAGCATCGCGCGCTACGAGCAGGCGGCACCGGTCGACCTCGGCGCGCAGCCGGTTCCGCTCGAGTCGATTGAGTTTCACCGCGTGCGGGCGAAAGGCCGTTTCATGCCCGAGCAAGCGGTGTTCCTCGACAATCGGCCGTATAACGACCAGCCGGGTTTTTACGTCGTGATGCCGTTTAAACTCACGGGCGGCGGCGTCGTGCTGGTGAATCGCGGCTGGTTGCCGCGCAACATCGCCGATCGCACGGCGATCGAGCCGTTCGCGACGCCGGCGGGCGAGGTCGAGATCGTCGGCATCGCGCGCGCCGATGCGTCGCGCGCGTTCGAGCTCGGCGAAGGCGGGTCGGCCGCGCACCAGAAGATCCGCCAGAACCTCGACGTCGCCGCGTATGCGAAGGAAACCGGGCTGCCGCTGCAGCCGTTCGTGATCCAGCAGACGAGCGACGACGGCGACAAGCTCGTGCGCGACTGGCCGGCGGCGACGACCGGCGTCGAGCGCAATTACGGTTATATGTTTCAGTGGTGGGCGATGGCGGCGGCCGCGCTCGGCTTCGGCCTGTACGCCGCGCGGCGTGCGGCGAAGAAGTCGACCGGCGCGTGAGCGTCATGCCAGGACGCGGCGTCGGCGCCGCGGGTTCGTTTCGAGAGGTCTGATTTGTCCATGCAATCTTCCCGTCAAGGTCCGGCCGCAGCGCCGATGTCGCCCGCGGCCCGCAAGCGCGGCCGCTGGATGCTCGTGCTGCTGGGTCTCGTGTGCGCCGCACCGATGATCGCGTCGTACTTCACCTATTACGTGATCAAGCCGAAGGGTGGATCGACGAATTACGGCACGCTGATCGAGCCGCAGCGCCCGATCCCGGCGGATCTGCAGGTCACCGACGAAACCGGCAAGACGGTGCCGCTGTCGTCGCTGCGCGGTGTCTGGCTGTTCGTGATGACCGACCGCAGCGCGTGCGACGACGCCTGCGCGCGCAAGCTCTATTTCATGCGCCAGATTCGCGTCACGCAGGCGGGCGAACGGCACCGGATCACGATGGTATGGCTGCGCAGCGATGCGGGCGCGACGCCGCAAAAGGTGCTGGACGCGTATCCGGACACGCGCCGGCTCGTCGCGGATCCGGCCGCGGTGGCCGCGTGGCTGCCGGCCGATGCCGGCACGAAGGACAGCGACCACATCTACATGGTCGACCCGAACGGCAACCTGATGATGCGTTTCCCGAAAGACCCGAATCCCAGCAAGATCAAGTCGGACGTGACGAAGCTGCTGAAGTGGTCGAGTATCGGTTGAGGCAAGAGGACGAGGCACCATTCCGATGTCGTATCTACTGCAACTCGGCCTGATCGGCCTGTGCATCGCACTGCTGCCGCTGTCGTACGTGTGGGTGAAGGCCGACGACGACAAGTTCCGCAAGCTCGTGTGGATCACCACGTTCTTGACCCTCGACCTCGTGATGTTCGGCGGCTTCACGCGGCTGACCGATTCGGGGCTCGGCTGCCCCGACTGGCCCGGCTGCTACGGCACGTCGTCGCCGTTCATCGCGCATGCGGCGATCACGGCCGCGCACCAGGCGATGCCGACCGGGCCGGTCAGCATGACGAAGGCGTGGATCGAGATGATCCACCGCTATTTCGCGATGGCGATCGGCGTGCTGATCATCGCGCAGGTGGCGATCGCGTGGGCCGCGCGGCTGCGCCGCCGCCCGCTGCACGTGTCGCCGTGGTGGCCGACGAGCCTGCTGCTGCTGATCCTCGTGCAGGGCGCGTTCGGCGCATGGACGGTCACGATGAAGCTGCAGCCGGTGATCGTCACGATCCACCTGCTGCTCGGCCTCACGCTGCTCGGCACGCTGGGCTGGCTCGCGGCGCGGCAGACGCCGCTGCCGTCGCATGACCCGGAGGCCGGGCGTTACCGGGCGGCCGCGCTCGCGGCGCTCGTGCTGCTGGTCGTGCAGATCGCGCTCGGCGGCTGGGTGAGCACCAACTACGCGGTGCTCGCGTGCACCGACTTCCCGACCTGCAACGGCCAGTGGATTCCGCCGATGGATTTCCAGCACGGTTTTCACCTGTGGCGCGCGCTCGGGATGACGAAGGACGGCGACGCGATCACGCAGGACGCGCTGGTCGCGATCCACTGGACGCACCGCACGTTCGCGTTCGTCGTGGTCGCTTATCTGGTCGCGTTCGCGCTGAAGATGCGCCGCTTCGAATCGCTGCGGCGGCCCGCGAACGGCGTGCTGCTGGTCGTCCTGCTGCAGTTCGTGACGGGCCTGACCAACATCGTGCTGCAGTGGCCGCTGCCGGTCGCGGTCGCGCACAACGGCGGGGCCGCGATCCTGTTGCTGCTCGTCGTCATGTTAAACTTTCGCATCCTTTCAAGCCGCCCCGGCCGTGTCGCGCAGCCCGCGCGCGACGCCGCCCCGGCGTGACCGCCCCCATGCAAAGCACCCTCTCCCAATCGCCCGGTAGCCGCTTTTCCCAGTACATGGCGCTGACGAAGCCGCGTGTCACGCAGCTCGCGGTGTTCTGCGCGGTGATCGGCATGTTCCTCGCGACACCGGGCATGGTGCCGTGGCATGTGCTGATCGGCGGCACCGTCGGCATCTGGCTGCTGGCCGGCGCCGCGTTCGCGATCAACTGCCTCGTCGAGCAGAAGATCGACGCGATGATGCGCCGCACCGCGTGGCGCCCGTCCGCGCGCGGCGAGATCACGACGCCGCAGATCCTGCTGTTCTCGGCCGTGCTCGGCAGCGTCGGCGCATGGACGCTCTATACGTTCACGAATCCGCTGACGATGTGGCTGACGATCGCGACGTTCGTCGGCTACGCGGTGATCTACACGCTGCTGCTCAAGCCGATGACGCCGCAGAACATCGTGATCGGCGGCGCGTCGGGCGCGATGCCGCCGGCGCTCGGCTGGGCGGCGGTCACCGGCGCGGTGCCGGGCGACGCGTGGATCCTCGTGCTGATCATCTTCGTCTGGACGCCGCCGCATTTCTGGGTGCTCGCGCTCTATCGCCGCAAGGATTACGAGAACGCCGGGCTGCCGATGCTGCCCGTCACGCACGGCGAGAAGTTCACGCGCCTGCACATCCTGCTGTATACGGTGATCCTGTTCGCGGTCGCGCTGATGCCGTTCATTTCCGGGATGAGCGGGGCCGTCTACCTGACGAGCGCGGTGCTGCTCGGCGCGGTGTTTCTCGCGTATGCGTGGAAGATCCATCGCGACTATTCGGACGAGCTCGCCCGCAAGGCCTTCCGCTACTCGATCGTCTATCTGTCGCTGCTGTTCGCGGCGCTGCTCGTCGATCACTATGCACGCCCGCTGCTCGGCGTGTAACCGCACGGTTTGAACGCAATGCTCCAATCACGGTTCGGGCGCCGCGCGCGCCAAGGCTGGATGCTCGCGTGCGCATTCACGGCAGCGCTGCTGCTCGCCGGATGCGACAACGCGCCGAAATTCCAGAATCTCGACATCACCGGCAACACGCAGTTCGGCAGCGACTTCTCGCTGCCCGATACGACCGGCAAGATCCGCACGCTCGCCGACTTCAAGGGCCGTGCGGTCGTGATGTTCTTCGGCTATACGCATTGCCCGGACGTGTGCCCGACCACGATGGCCGAATTGTCCGAAGCGCTGAAGCAGCTCGGGCCGGATGCCGCGAAACGCGTGCAGGTGCTGTTCGTCACCGTCGATCCGGAGCGCGACACGCCGGCGCTGCTCGGTCAGTACGTGCCCGCGTTCGATCCGTCGTTCATCGGCCTGCGGCCTGCCGACGAAGCGCAGCTCAAGAAGGTCACGAAGGATTTCCGCGTGTACTACGCGAAGGTGCCCGGCAAGACGCCCGGCAGCTACACGATGGATCACACGGCCGCGAGCTACGTGTTCGACCGCGACGGCAAGCTGCGCCTGTTCGTGCGCGACGGCCAGGGCCCGGCTCCGTGGGTCCACGACCTGAAGCTGCTGGTCGACTGACCGGCGGCCGCCGGGCGCCGGGCCCGGCGTTTCGCGTGACGGCCGTCCTGCGCCGTCGCGCTTTCCCTTTCTCATCGTGGTGCGCATGCGCTGTCCGCCGGGCGGCGCGTCGGCATGCACGCGTTGCGCGGAAGTCGCGTTACGGCAGCGCCGGCACGTTGAAGCCGGAGGCGGCGCGCGTGACCCGGAATTCCGTCACGCGATACGTGGCGAGCCCCTCGGTGACGAACGGGTCGGTCTCGAGGATCGCGTCGAGCGCGTCGCGATCGATGCGGGCCGCGAGGATCATGCCGCCTTCGCGCGGCACCTTCGGCCCCGCCGCGATGAAGATGCCCTTGTCGAACTGCGGCTGCAGGTACGCGCGGTGGCGTTCGAGCGCGTCGTCGATGCGCTCGAGCGACGCGGTGTAGTGGATGTCGATGACGTACATGGATGGCCCTGGAATGATGCCGGCGCTTCGCGCGCCGGCCGGCCGATCTTTTTAGCACAGCGGACGCGGTCTGTCGCGCCGGCGCGGCCTCGCGACGGGCGCCGTGCCTGTCGATCGCCGGTTCGCTGCGGCCGCGCGTATTCAAGATGCAAGCCTCGTTGCCGTAAATGAAAGGGCAACCGTTTGCGCGCGGCAGGCCGTTCGCGCGCCGGATGCATCGACATCGACAGAGGCACGCAGATGAGCAGAATGAGTTTGAATCGCAAGCTGTGGCTCGCGCTTGCGCTGGTATGGATCGGTCTCCTGGGCGTCGGCGCATGGAGCGCCTACGAGACCCGCGCGACGATGCTCGCCGAACGCAAGGCCGGCATCGCGAATCTCGTCGACTCGGCGGCGGGCATCGTGAAGGCCTATTACACGCTCGCGCAGAACGGCACGCTGCCCGAGGCCGACGCGAAGCGCGACGCGCTCGCGCGCCTCGCCGCGATGCGCTACGGCGATTCGGGCTACGTGTTCGTGATGGATTCGAAGCCGGTCGTGCTGATGCATCCGACGCTGCCGAAGCTCGTCGACACGCAGGTCGGCGACTATCTCGATCCGGACGGCAAGCCGCTGTTCGTGACGATCCTGAACGCGGCGAAGGCGACCGGCAGCGGTTTCGCCGAATATCGCGGGCGGCTGCCGCACAGCGAGACGGCCGTACCGAAGATCAGCTATGTCACGCGGTTCGCGCCGTGGGACTGGAACATCTCGAGCGGCGTGTTCCTGAAGGACATCGACACCGTCTACTACCGGACGCTGCTTGGCCATCTGGCCGTGGTGTTCGTGATCGGCCTCGTGATCAGCGCGGCGATGCTGGTGATCATCCGCAACGTGCGCGGCAGCCTCGGCGGCGAGCCTGACGAAGCGGCCGCGCTCGCGACGCGCATCGCGCAGGGCGACCTGACGCAGCCGGTGCCGGTGCGCGCGGGCGACCGCACGAGCATGATGGCCGCGATGCACGACATGCAGGCGCGGCTGCAGGCGACGATTGGCGGGATTCGCCAGTCGGCCGAAGCGATCGCGTCGGCGAGCCGCCAGATCTCGGCCGGCAACGACGACCTGTCGCAGCGCACCGAGGAGCAGGCCGCGTCGCTCGAGGAAACGGCCGCGAGCATGGAGCAACTGACCGCGACGGTGAAGCAGAACGCCGACAACGCGCGGCAGGCGAGCGGGCTCGCGAACAATGCGTCGGACATCGCGCGCACGGGCAGCGACGTCGTGAACCGCGTGATCGGCACGATGGGCGAGATCGACGACAGCTCGCGCAAGATCGCCGACATCATCGGCGTGATCGAGGGCATCGCATTCCAGACCAACATCCTCGCGCTGAACGCGGCGGTCGAGGCTGCGCGCGCGGGCGAGCAGGGCCGCGGCTTCGCGGTGGTCGCAGGCGAGGTGCGCTCGCTCGCGCAGCGCAGCGCGACGGCCGCGAAGGAGATCCGCGCGCTGATCGTCGATTCGGTCGAGCGCGTGCGCAACGGCTCGACGCTGGTCGGCCAGGCCGGTACGACGATGGGCGAGATCCTGCAGGCGGTCGCGCGCGTGACCGACATCATGGGCGAGATCGCGGCGGCATCCGAGGAGCAGGCGAGCGGCATCACGCAGGTCGGGCGCGCGGTCACGCAGATGGACCAGGTGACCCAGCAGAACGCGGCGCTGGTCGAGGAAGCCGCCGCGGCGGCCGCGTCGCTGCAGGAACAGGCCGCGCGGCTGCGCGATGCGGTCGGCGCGTTCCGGGTCGGCGATGCCGGCGGCCCGTCGCCGCGCGGGGCCGGTGCGCGGGCGGCCGAACCGGCCTTCGGCGCGAAGGTTGCCGACGAGACGGTGGCGGCGTGATGCGTGTCGGCCGATGGGCCGATGCGGCGATGGACCGATGCGTCGAGAAAAACTGCAACTAACGGCCGAGTCGTGCGTCGGCCGCCGGCACGGCGCCGGTGCATACCCATATGAGCGGGATGTATTTCACTTCCCGCCGATCCTGTGACACCATTTGGCCCTTCCTGCGAGTCGGGGCATACCCGTATCGCGCCCCATTTCAAGTAAGCAAGAAAGCGAGAAACAGATGAAGCGTCGCAGTCTCCTGAAGGTATTTTCCGTGCTGGCCACCGGTGCCGCGCTGACGCTGTCGGTAGGCGCGCACGCCGAAGACAAGGTGATCAAGGTCGGCACGGTCGCCGGCCCGGATTCGGAAGTGTGGCAAGTCGTGCAGAAGGTCGCGAAAGAGAAGGAAGGCCTGAACGTGAAGGTCGTCGAGTTCAACGACTACGTGCAGCCGAACGCGGCGCTCGATTCGGGCGACCTCGATGCGAACAGCTTCCAGCACCAGCCCTACCTCGACAGCCAGGTGAAGCAGCGCGGCTACAAGATCGTCAGCGCGGGCCTGACCTACATCTCGCCGATCGGGGTGTACTCGAAGAAGTTCAAGTCGCTTAAGGACCTGCCGCAGGGCGCGAAGCTCGCGGTGCCGAACGATCCGTCGAACGAAAACCGCGCGCTGCTGCTGCTGCAGACGCAAGGCGTGATCAAGCTGAAATCGGGCGCCGGCACGGGCGGCAACAACGCGACGGTGCTCGACATCGCCGAGAACCCGAAGAAGCTGAAGATCTCCGAACTCGACGCCGCGCAACTGCCGCGTGTGCTGTCGGACGTCGACGCGGCCGTGATCAACACGAACTACGCGCTGGCCGCGAACCTGCAGCCGACCAAGGACGCGATCGCGCTCGAATCGCTGACGAGCCCGTACGCGAACCTGATCGCCGTGCGCGCGAAGGACAAGGATCAGCCGTGGGTGAAGAAGCTGGTCAAGGCGTACCAGTCGCCGGAAGTGAAGGAATTCATCAAGAAGCAGTTCAAGGGCTCGATGGTCGCGTCGTTCTGAACGCCGCTCACCGGTCGGACCGCTGAACGAACAGGGCCTGCTCGCGCAGGCCCTTTGTTCATTGGTGCGGCAGGCGCGCGCCGACCCTACATCTCGCCGCGCCGCGAGCAGATCGCCATGATCTGCTGGATCGCGTAGTTGTCGCGCACGCCGGGCAGCGACTGCACGATGCACTCGTGAACGCGCCGCTCGCGCGGCAGCAGCATCGCGTTGTTGCGGTACAGCGCGTCGCACGAGCGCTGGATCAACTGCGCGGCGGCGCCGTTGCGGCTTTCGCGCAGCGCATTGAGCATGCAGTCGTCATATTGCGCGCTGCCGTCGGTCAGCGCGAATGCCGCGCCCGGCAGCGCCTGCGCGACGGCCGCGAAGGCGATCGCACGAATCGTTCGTTTCATGTCCCCTCCGATGGTGTGGATCGGGTCGGCGGACAGCATAACGTAAAGCCGCGAGCGCGGCTGGCGCGTTGCGCCGGGACCGGCGCGGAGCGCCGCCAGCCGGGCTTTCCAGGCATTTCATGGCAGCGCGGCGGCGCCGCGTATCGGCCGCTCGCGCGAAAGCGCGGAGTCAGGCGGTGGTCTGCGGAAATGGTATCCTCGTGCGTTCGCCGCCGCACGCTTTCCCGGAGCGTGCGCGGGCCGATCGCCCGCGTCTCGCACGTGCGGCGGGCGCCCGCCCGACGGCGGCGGGAATCCATCATCCAGAACCGACACAATACGGGGGAGACTCACCCATGAATCGTTTCAAGACTTTCGCGATCCGTTCGATCACGGCCGGCGTCGCCGCCCTCGCGCTGGCCGGCGCCGCGCACGCACAGACGGTCAAGGTGCTGTCGATCGTCGACCATCCGGCGCTCGATGCGATCCGCGACGGCGTGCGCGCCGAACTGAAGGCGCAAGGTTACGGCGACGACAAGCTCAAGTGGGAATACCAGAGCGCGCAGGGCAACACGGGCACGGCCGCGCAGATCGCACGCAAGTTCGTCGGCGACAAGCCCGACGTGATCGTCGCGATCGCGACACCGGCCGCGCAGTCGGTCGTCGCGGCGACGAAGAGCGTGCCGGTTGTCTACTCGGGCGTGACCGATCCGGTCGCCGCGCAGCTCGTGAAGGGCTGGGGGCCGTCGGGCACCAACGTGACGGGCGTATCCGACAAGCTGCCGCTCGACCGCCAGGTCGCGCTGATCAAGCGCGTCGTGCCGAATGCGAAGACGGTCGGCATGGTCTACAACCCGGGCGAGGCGAATTCGGTCGTCGTCGTGAAGGAGCTCAAGGAGCTCCTCGCGAAGCAGGGAATGGCGCTGAAGGAAGCGGCCGCACCGCGCACCGTCGACATCGGCCCGGCCGCGAAGAGCCTGATCGGCAAGGTCGACGTGATCTACACGAACACCGACAACAACGTCGTGTCCGCGTACGAAGCGCTGGTGAAGGTCGCGAACGAAGCGAAGATTCCGCTCGTCGCGGGCGACACCGACAGCGTGAAGCGCGGCGGCATCGCGGCGCTCGGCATCAATTACGGCGATCTGGGCCGGCAGACCGGCAAGGTCGTCGCGCGCATCCTGAAGGGCGAGAAGCCGGGCGCGATCGCGTCGGAGACGAGCAGCAACCTCGAACTGTTCGTCAATACGGGCGCGGCCGCGAAGCAGGGCGTCACGCTGGCGCCGGATCTCGTGAAGGAAGCGAAGACGGTCATCAAGTAAGCCCGCGGCCCGACCGCCGCGCTTGCAGGCCCGATCCGGGCCTCGACGACATCGCCGGACGGGCGGCTCCCACCCGGGCCGCCCGTTCGCTTCGCCCGGCCGTACACGTCCGACCGGGAAGCAACAGGATTTTCCCATCATGTCTCTGTTCTCGTTTCTGGGCGCACTGGAGATCGGCCTGATCTTCAGCCTCGTCGCCCTCGGGGTGCTGATCTCGTTTCGCATCCTCAACTTCCCCGACCTCACCGTCGACGGCAGCTTTCCGCTCGGCGGCGCCGTCGCCGCGACGCTGATCTCGGCCGGCTACGACCCGTTTTCCGCGACCGCGCTTGCGATCGTCGCGGGCGCGCTGGCCGGCTTCGTCACCGGCTGGCTGAACGTGCGCCTGAAGATCATGGATCTGCTCGCCAGCATCCTGATGATGATCGCGCTCTACTCGGTGAACCTGCGGATCATGGGCCGGCCGAACGTGCCGCTGATCACCGAGCCGACGCTGTTCACCGTGCTGCAGCCCGACTGGATGCCCGATTACGTGCTGCGCCCGGCGCTGCTCGCGATCGTCGTCGTGGTCGCGAAGCTCGGCCTCGACTGGTTCTTCTCGTCGCAGCTCGGCCTCGCGATGCGCGCGACCGGCGCGAATCCGCGAATGGCGCGTGCGCAAGGCATCGCGACCGGTCGCGCGACACTCGCCGGGATGGCGCTGTCGAATGCGCTCGTCGCGCTCGCGGGCGCCCTGTTCGCGCAGACGCAGGGCGGCTCGGACATCTCGATGGGGATCGGCACGATCGTGATCGGGCTGGCCGCGGTGATCATCGGCGAGACGCTGCTGCCCGCACGCCGGCTGGTGCTGACGACGCTCGCCGTCGTGCTCGGCGCGATCGTCTACCGCTTCTTCATCGCGCTCGCGCTGAACAGCGAATTCATCGGTCTGAAGGCGCAGGACCTGAACCTCGTGACGGCCGCACTCGTCACGATCGCGCTGGTGCTGCCGGCGACGCGCAAGAAGCTGTTCGCGCGCAAGAACGGAGGGGCATGACATGCTGTCCGCACAAGACCTGAAACTCACGTTCAATCCCGGCACGCCGATCGAGACGCGCGCGCTGCGCGGGCTGTCGCTCGAGATTCCCGACGGCCAGTTCGTCGCGGTGATCGGCTCGAACGGCGCCGGCAAGTCGACCTTCCTCAATGCGGTCAGCGGCGATCAGCGCGTCGATGCGGGGCGCATCGTGATCGACGGCGCGGATGTGACGCGCAAGGCCGCGTGGGACCGCGCGCACCTCGTCGCGCGCGTGTTCCAGGATCCGATGGCCGGCACCTGCGAGGCGCTGACGATCGAGGAGAACATGGCGCTCGCGATGGCGCGCGGCGTGCGGCGCGGTTTCCGGGCCGCGCTCGATCGCCCGTCGCGCGAGCTGTTCCGCGACAAGCTGCGGCTCCTGAACCTCGGGCTGGAAAACCGGCTGACCGACCGGATCGGGCTGCTGTCGGGCGGGCAGCGGCAGGCCGTGAGCCTGCTGATGGCGTCGCTGCGGCCGTCGCGCATCCTGCTGCTCGACGAGCACACGGCCGCGCTCGACCCGAAGACGGCCGCGTTCGTGCTGGAGCTGACCGCGCGCATCGTCGCCGAGAGCAAGCTGACGACGATGATGGTCACGCACAGCATGCGTCAGGCGCTCGACTACGGCGATCGCACGGTGATGCTGCACCAGGGGCAGGTCGTGCTCGACGTGTCGGGCGACCAGCGCAAGGGACTCGACGTGCCGGACCTGCTGCAGATGTTCGAGAAGGTGCGGCACGAGCAGCTCGACGACGACGCGTTGTTGCTGGGGTGATTTGGGCTGCTTTCGGCTGTTTTGGCTGGTCTCTCGGGTGTTCCCGGCTGCTTTCGCCGGATCCCGGCTGATTCAGGCTGATCCGGGCTGATCGACCGGACGGCTGCTCGGGCCGCCCGGCCGGCGCGCAGGTTTGGCGTCGGTCGAGCGGTCCGTTTTCGTATGCGGAATACGGCCGTTCCGTCGCGTCGGCGCGACCTTCGATTTCGCAGCGGCGGACGCGTGCGTTCCGGCCCTCCCGGGCCTTCCGACGATCTGCATGTCCCTTTTTGTTGAGACCTGACAGCGCCCGGCACGATCCTCTATACTGTATATCCATACAGCATCGAGCCGCATGATGTCCGCGTCATCCCTGTCCCCCGAAACCCTTCATCCGTCGCTGTGGCGCGGCTCGCAGCTTGCGCGCGGCGGTCTGCGCACGATCGATACGGGCTTCGCGGCGCTGTCCGCCGAGCTGCCGGGCGGCGGTTGGCCGGTCGGCGGCCTCGTCGAACTGCTGGCCGCGCAGCCGGGTTGCGGCGAGATGCGGTTGCTCGCGCCCGCGCTTGCCCGCAGCGTCAGCACCCGGCGGCCGCTCGCGCTCGTCGCGCCGCCGCAGTCGCCGCATGCCACCGCGCTCGCCAGTCTCGGCGTGCCGGCCGACACGCTGCTGTGGCTGCGCGCCGGCAGTCGCACCGATGCGCTGTGGGCCGCCGAGCAGGCGCTCAAGACCGGCTGTTGCGGCGCACTGCTGCTCTGGCAGGACGCGCGGGCCGATGCGCTGCGGCGCCTGCATCTCGCGGCCGCGCGCACGGGCGACACGCTGTTCGTGATGCTGCGCCCGATGTCGGCCGCGCGGCAACCGTCGCCGGCCGTGCTGCGCGTCGCGCTGTATCCGGTGCCGGGCGGCGTGTCGCTCGACATCGTCAAGCGTCGCGGGCCTGCGCGTAGCGAGCCGCTCGTGCTCGATTTGCCGTCGCCCATCGTGGAGAGCCGCTATGCGCGTCTTGCTCGGCATCCATCTGCCGCGCCTGCCGCTCGACGTGTGCGTCCCGCCGCCGTCTGACGCAGCCGCCGGCCAGGCCGGCAGTGCGGTGCTCGAGCAGGGTGTCGTGCTGATTGCCGATGCGGCCGCGCGCCGGCAGGGCGTGCGTGCGGGCATGAAGCGCGGCGGCGTGCTCACGCTTGCGCCCGACACGCAGCTCGTCGAACGCGATCCCGCCCGCGAAGCCGATGCGCTGCGCGCGGTCGCGCTCGCGTTGCTGCGCTTTTCGCCGTGCGTTGCGTTCGACGACGAAGCCACGCTGATCGTCGACGTCGGTCCGAGCCTGCGCCTGTTCGGCGGCTTGCCGTCGCTGTGCCGCCAGGTGCGCGCGACGCTCGCGGCGCTCGGCTATGCGGCGCGCCTGTCCGCCGCGCCGACCGGGCGCGGCGCGTGGCTGCTCGCACGCACGTCGGCGCGAGCACGCATCCGGCGCCGCGTCGCGCGCCAGGCCTCGCTCGTCCGCACGCTCGACCGGCTGCCCTGTGTGCTGCTGCCCGATGCGCGTCCGTATGCGGGCTGGTTCGACGGCCTCGGCTGCCGCACGCTCGCCGATCTGCGCCGCCTGCCGCGCGCGGGGCTGCAGCGGCGCTGCGGTCCCGCGCTGCTGGCCGCGCTCGATCGTGCGTACGGCGAAGCGGTCGAGCCGCTCGCGTGGATGGCGGTGCCGCCCGTGTTCGACGTGCGGCTCGAATTGCCGGAGCGCGTCGAATACGCGGAAGCCGTGCTGTTCGCCGCGCGGCGGCTCGTCGTGCAGCTGTGCGGCTGGCTGGCCGCGCGGCAGCTGTCGTTGGCCGCGATGACGTTCGAGCTCGAGCACGAGCGCGGCCGTCAGACCGTGCCGCCGACGCCGCTCGAGCTCGCGTTTGCCGCACCCGTGCGCGACGACGCGCATTTCATGCGGCTGCTCGGCGAGCGGCTCGCACGTGTCGAGTTGCCGGCCGCGGTGATCGCGGTGCGCCTGAAGGCCACGCGCGTCGAATCGGTCGCGCCGCCGGCCGACGATCTCTTTCCCGAGCCGGGCGGGACGCGGGAAACCCGCGAGCGGTTGTTCGAACTGCTGGTCGCCCGGCTCGGCGCGGAGAACGTATTGCGCGCGGCGCCCGTCGCCGATTACCGGCCCGAGGTGGCGAACCGCTGGCTGCCGCTCGATGCGCAGGCGGGCAAGCCGGCCGGCGGGCCGCCGGCCGTGCCGCTGCGTCCCGCGTGGCTGCTCGCCGAACCGCTGCCGTTGCTGATGCGCGGCGAGCGGCCGGTATTTCATACACCGCTGCGGATGATGTCGTCGCCGGAGCGGATCGAGGCCGGGTGGTTCGACGGTCAGCTCGCTGCACGCGATTACCACGTCGCGCAGGACGAAGCCGGTGCGTGCTATTGGGTGTTCAGGGAGCGAGCGGGAAGCGAGTCCGAACCGCACTGGTTCCTGCACGGCCTGTTCGGGTGAACGAAGATGGTTGCGGATTTCAGCGGGCTGCCCGATTACGCGGAATTGTTCTGCCGCTCGAACTTTTCGTTCCTGCATGGCGCGTCGCATGCGGAAGAACTGGTCGAGCGCGCGGTGGAGCTCGGCTATCGCGGGATCGCGATCACCGACGAATGCTCGCTCGCGGGTGCGCCGCGCATGCATGTCGCGGCGAAGGCGGCCGGGCTGCCGCTGATCGTCGGTTCGTACTTCGAGGTGACACCGGATGACGTCGCGCCCGGCCACGATCCGGGCCCTGGTTCGTTCGGGCTCGTGCTGCTCGCGCAGAACCGCGAGGGGTACGGCGACCTGTCCGAGCTGATTTCGTGGCGGCGGATGGCGGCGCCGAAGGGGACGTACACGCTGACGCCGCGCATGCTGTCGGCGCCGCCGGCAGCGTTCGCACACTTGCGCGGCATGCCCGATTGCTTCGCGATTCTCGTGCCGGCGTATCCCGTTCGCGCGAATGTGCTCGATGCGCAGGTCGCGTGGTTCCGCGCGACGTTCGGTGAGCGGGCGCGGCTCGGGCTCGTGCAATTGCAGCGCGCGCTGGATGGTGTGCAGCGCGACGAGATTCGCGAGGCCGGCGAGCGACGCGGCGTGCGCGTCGTCGCGCTGGGCGACGTGACGATGCACCGGCGCTCGTGCAAGCCGCTGCAGGACGTGATGACGGCGATCCGCGTCGGGATGCCGGTGTCGGAATGCGGCCATGCGCTCGCACCGAACGCGGAACAGCATCTGCGTTCGCGCGGGCGGATCGCGAAGCTGTTTTCGTCGGCGGAGATCGCGGAGACGTGTGCGATGCTCGATGCATGCAATTTCGAACTCGCCGATCTGAAGTATGAATATCCACTCGAACTCGTGCCGCGCGGTCACACACCGACCAGTTACCTGAAGCAGGAGACGTGGGCAGGTGTCGCTCGACGCTATTGGAATGGTGTGCCGGCGAAAGTGGCGAAGCAGATTCGATATGAGCTTGCCCTGATCGCAAAGCTGGAGTACGAACCGTTCTTCCTGACCGTCTACGACATCGTCAAATACGCGCGCAGCCAGAACATCTTGTGCCAAGGGCGCGGGTCGGCCGCGAACTCGGTGGTCTGTTATTGCCTCGGCATCACCGAAGTCAATCCGGATCAAAGCACGATGCTGTTCGAGCGCTTCATCAGCGTGGAGCGCGGCGAGCCGCCGGATATCGACGTCGACTTCGAGCATCAGCGTCGGGAAGAAGTGATTCAGCACATCTACCAGAAATACGGACACGACCGCGCGGCGCTCGCGGCCGCCGTTTCGACGTATCGTCCGCGCGGCGTGCTGCGCGAAACCGGCAAGGCGCTCGGCGTCGATCCGATGCTGGTCGACCGTGTCGCGAAGGGGCATCGCTGGTTCGACGGCAGCCGCGATCTGCTGCAGCAATTCGCGTCGGTCGGGCTCGATCCGGCGACGCCGATCATTCGCGCATGGGCCGAACTGGCGGGGCGCCTGCTCAACTTTCCGCGTCATCTGTCGCAGCACTCGGGCGGCTTCGTGATCAGCCGCGGCAAGCTCACGCGGCTCGTGCCGGTCGAGAACGCGGCGATGGACGGGCGGCGCGTGATCCAGTGGGACAAGGACGATCTCGAAGCACTCGGGCTGATGAAGGTCGACGTGCTCGCGCTCGGCATGCTGTCGGCGTTGCATCGCGCGTTCGACCTGCGCACCGCGTGGCGCGGCCCGGCGAAGGACGGCAAGCCGTTCACGCTGAAGCACATTCCGCAGGACGACGAAGCGACCTACGACATGATCTGCCGCGCCGATACGGTCGGCGTGTTCCAGATCGAATCGCGCGCGCAGATGTCGATGCTGCCGCGGCTGCGGCCGCGCGACTATTACGATCTGGTGATCGAGGTTTCGATCGTGCGCCCCGGGCCGATCCAGGGCGGCGCCGTGCATCCGTATCTGAAGCGGCGCAGGATCAAGGCGGGGGAGGAGAAAGGGAAGATCACCTATCCGAGCGACGCGCTGAAGGAAGTGCTCGAACGCACGCTCGGCATCCCGATCTTTCAGGAACAGGTGATGCAGATCGCGATCGTCGCGGCCGGCTTTACACCCGGCGAAGCCGACAAGCTGCGTCGTGCGATGGCCGCGTGGAAGCGCCGGGGCGATCTTGGCCCTTACCACGACAAGATCGTCGACGGCATGCTGGCCCGCGGCTACACGCGCGAATTCGCCGAACAGATCTTCGAGCAGATCAAGGGCTTCGGCGAATACGGGTTCCCCGAAAGCCACGCCGCGAGCTTCGCGAAACTCGCGTACGCGAGCAGTTGGCTCAAATGCCACGAACCGGCGATCTTCCTCGCCGCGCTGCTGAACAGCCAGCCGATGGGTTTCTATCCGCCGTCGCAACTCGTGCAGGACGCAAAGCGCCACGGCGTGCAGGTCCTGCCGATCGACGTGACGCAAAGCGGTTGGGAGGCATCGCTCGAAGCGCTGCCCGGCCAGCCGCCGCCACACGGCCAGCCGGCCGTGCGGCTTGGCCTGTCGCTCGTGAGCGGCTTCGGCGAAGCCGCCGCGCGCCGCATCGAAGCCGCGCGCGTAGTGGGCCCGTTCATGAGCGTCGACGAACTCGCCCGCCGCGCGCAGCTCGAACGGCGCGACCTCGAAGCGCTCGCCGCCGCGAACGCGCTCGCGACGCTCGCCGGCCATCGCCGCGATGCGCTATGGCAAGCGGTCGCCGCGGCGCCGGAGCGCGACCTGCTCGCCGCCGCGCCGATCGACGAACCGGACAAGCCCGCGCTCGGCGCGCCGTCCGAAGCTGACGAGATCCTCGCCGATTACGACACCACCGGCCTCACGCTGAACCGCCACCCCGTCGCGTTGCTGCGGCCGGCGCTGCGCGCGCGGCGGCTGTCGTCCGCGGCCGAACTGCGCGATCGCCCCGACGGCCGGCTTGCCCGCGCGTGCGGGCTCGTGACCGCGCGGCAGATGCCGGGCACCGCGAAAGGCGTGATGTTCATGACGCTCGAAGACGAAACGGGCTGCGTGAACGTGATCGTCCGGCCCGAACTGCTCGCGCGGCAGCGTCGCGAAACACTCGATTCACGGCTGCTTGCGGCGTCCGGCGTGTGGCAGGTCGTGAGCGACGTGCGGCACCTCGTCGCGCAGCATTTCGAGGATCTGACGCCGCTGCTCGGCGGCCTGCGCACGTCGAGCCGCGAATTCCACTGACATTCCGCCGCCGTCCACGGCCCCCGAACGACTCCCCTGACGCGAACCGCCGGCCCGGCGGCACATCGCCACGCGATGCATACCAGTTGGCTCAATTGGTTCTATTCCGGTCTCATATCCACTCCCGAAACACGCCTGAATCCCACCCGGTAACTGTCCCCTTGCATACCACCCCGGGTAAATCCCTATCCTGCGCCGCGTTGTAAACAAAGGCTTTTCCGGCGCTAAAACGCTTGCCGTGCAAGGCTTTCGGCGATTTTCGCGGTGCTAATACCAGTTCGTTGACTGGTATTATGGTGGTTATATAATGCGTTCACTTTCGACGGTCCGAGATCGTCGTCCGACACGCGGAGGCACATGGAAACCGGCTGGTCCGAACTGGCGCCCGATCCCCTCGACGATACGCCGCTCTATCTGCAGCTCGCCCGCAAGCTGGCGAGCGCGATCCACGCCGGCGCATGGCGGGCCGGCGAGGCGCTGCCGTCGGAGCGGCTGCTGTCGGTGTCGGTCGGCGTGTCGCGGATCACCGCGCGTCGGGCGCTCGCGCTGCTGGTCGAGCAGGGACTGATCAAGCGGGCGCGCGGCGCGGGCAGCTTCATCACGCCGCGTGTCGCCGATCCGCTGTCGCATCTCGTCGGCTTCACCGCGAAGATGCGGCAGCGCGGCTTCGTGCCCGATTCGGTGTGGCTGTCGCGCACGCTGCGCGCCGCGAGCCGCGACGAGACCACGCATCTCGGCCTCGCGCCCGGCGCGACGGTGGCGCGGCTCGAACGGCTGCGCCGCGCGGACGGCATCGTGATGGCCGTCGAGCATTCGACGCTGCCCGCCGCGGTGGTGCCCGATCCGCAGGCGCTCGGCGCGTCGCTGTACGAATATCTCGACGCGCGCGGTATGGCCGTCGTGCGCGCGCTGCAGCACTTTCGCGCGGCGAACGCGACGCACGCGATCGCGAAATGGATGGCGGTGAAGCCGGGCTCGGCCCTGCTGGTGATCACGCGGATCGGCTACGGCGCCGACCAGCGCGCGATCGAAATGAGCGAAACGTATTGCCGCGACGACTACTACGACTTCGTCGCCGAACTGAAACGCTGACGCGGGAGACTGCCGGCGCACCACGCGCGATGGAACGCAATCGCGCGCGATGAATCGCAACGAATTGGCAAATCACGACGCGGATGCCCGCGTCACCGGATCATCAAGAGAACGTCATGCTGACTGGCAACATCCTCACCCCCGACGGCTGGATTCACGGTTCGCTCGATAGCGAGAACGGTCGCATCACCACGCTCGACGGCGTGCCCGTCGATCCCGCGCAGAACGACGCACCGTACATCCTGCCTGGCTTCATCGACCTGCACGTGCACGGCGGCGGCGGCGCCGACGTGATGGAAGGCGGCGACGCGATCGAAACGATCGTCCGCACGCACGCGCAATTCGGCACGACGAGCCTGCTCGCGACGACGATGACCGCGCCGCGCGACGAGCTGATGGAGGTCGTCGCGAACCTCGGCGCCGTCGCGCGCACCCGCACGCCGGGCGGCGCGCGCGTGCTCGGCGTGCATCTCGAAGGGCCGTACATCAACCCCGGCAAGCTCGGCGCGCAGCCCGACGCGGCCGTGTCGGCCGCGCTCGACGAGGTGCTGAAGTACCTGTCGATCGCGCCGATCCGCGTCGTCACGCTCGCACCGGAAATCGCGGGCCACATCGAGATCATCGGCGAGATGGCCGCGCGCGGCGTGCGCGTGCAGCTCGGCCACTCGCTCGCGACCTACGACGACGCGGTCGCCGCGCTCAAGCACGGCGCATGCGGCTTCACGCATCTGTTCAACGCGATGTCGCCGCTGCATCACCGCAACCCGGGCCTCGTCGGCGCGGCGCTCGCGCACGCCGAATACGCGGAAATCATTCCCGACCTGCTGCACGTCCATCCGGGTGCGATTCGCGCGGCGCTGCGCGCGATCCCGCGCCTGTACGTCGTGACCGACAGCACATCCGCCACCGGCATGCCCGACGGCGAATACCGGCTCGGCAGCCAGCACGTGACGAAGTGCCTCGGCGGCGTGCGGCTCGCCGACGGCACGCTCGCCGGCAGCACGCTGACGATGGACCAGGCGCTGCGCAACCTCGTGTCGCTCGGCCTGCCGATCGCCGACGTGTCGAACCGGATGTCGCGCTACGCGGCCGATTACCTCGGCGTCGCCGATCGAGGCCGCCTCGAGCGCGGCGCATGGGCCGACCTCGCGGTGTTCGATCGCGACCTGAACCTCACCGCGACCTACGTCGAAGGAGAATCGATTGTCGAATATGCTTAAGGAAGCGCGCGAGTCCGCCCAGGTCGTCGCCGCGCAGATCGCCGACACCGCGCGCGTCGAAGCGCTCGCCGGCCAGTTGCTCGATCACCCGCCGGCCGTCGCCTTGACGGTCGCGCGCGGCAGCTCGGATCACGCCGCCAGCTATTTCGCGAGCCTGACGATGAGCCGCCTCGGCGTGCCGGTCGCGTCGCTGCCGATGTCGGTCGCGACGCTGCAGCAGGCGCCGCTGAAGGTGCAGGACCAGCTCGCGATCGCCTTTTCCCAGTCGGGCAAGAGCCCCGACCTCGTCAATACGATGGCCGCGCTGCGCGAAGCCGGCGCACGCACCGTCGCCGCCGTGAACGTGCTGCCGTCGCCGCTCGCCGACGCGTGCGAGCACCAGTTGCCGCTGCTTGCCGGCCCCGAGCTGTCGGTCGCCGCGACCAAGAGCTATATCGCGATGCTGTCGCTGTCCGCGCAGATCGTCGCGTACTGGCAGCGCGACGCTGCGCTGATGACCGCGCTGCGCGGCCTGCCCGACGTGCTCGCACAGGCCGGCCGGCTCGACTGGTCGCAGGCCGTCGGGGCGCTCGCGGGCGTCGAGCGGATGATCGTCATCGGCCGCGGCCTGGGCCTCGCGATCGCGCAGGAAGCCGCGCTGAAGCTGAAGGAAACGTCCGGCATCCAGGCCGAGGCGTTCTCGAGCGCCGAAGTCCGTCACGGCCCGATGGAGCTGATCGACCGCGACTATCCGCTGCTCGTGTTCGCGCCGCCCGGGCCCGAGCAGGCCGGCCTGCTGCAGCTTGCCGCGGACATGCGCGCACGCGGCGCCGCCGTGCTGCTCGCGGCGCCCGCCGGCACGCCCGGCGTATCGGGCACCGTGCTGCCGCTCGCGCAGTCCGCCCATTCGGCGCTCGACCCGATCGCCGCCATTCTTTCGTTCTACGTGATGGCGGCGGATCTCGCCGTCGCGCGCGGCCGCAATCCCGACACGCCGCGCCACCTGAACAAAGTGACAGAAACGCACTGATAGCCGAGAAAGCCGATGAGACGCGCCGAGGAATCCCAGTTGAAGAGCCCCACCCACGATCAGATCGTTCTGCTCAGCCCGTTGACGGGGCCGATCGTCGCATTGGCCGACGTGCCCGATCCGGTGTTCTCCGGCGGGATGTTCGGCGACGGCATCGGCGTCGACCCGCTCGCGGGCCGGCTCGTCGCGCCGTGCGCGGGCGTCGTGTCGCATTTGGCGCGCACCGGCCACGCGGTGACGATCACGACGCCGCAAGGCGCGGAAGTGCTGCTGCACATCGGCATCGACACCGTCGAGCTGAACGGGCAGGGCTTCATCGCGCATGTCGAAGCCGGCGCGCGCGTCGAAGCGGGTGCGCTGTTGATCGAGTTCGACCAGGACGCGGTGGCGCGCCACGCGCATTCGCTCGTGTCGGTGATCGCGATCGCGAATTCCGACGCGTTCGAGGTCGTCGATCGCGCGAGCGGTTTCGCGACCGCCGGCGAGACGCCGTTGCTCGCGCTGCGCGGCAAGGGCGACGCCGCCGCGCAGGCGGCGCAGGCTGGTGCTGCCGCGCACAACGAAGTGCGCCGCGAGATCGTGCTCGCGCAGCCGGGCGGCCTGCATGCGCGGCCGGCCGCACGGGCGCGTGAAGCCGTGCGCGGGTTCGACGCGACCGTCGATGTGCTGTTCGACGGCCGCAAGGCGTCGATCGCGAGCGTCGTCGGCCTGCTCGGCCTCGGCGCCGGCGAAGGCGCGACGGTCGAACTGGTCGGCCGCGGCGCGCACGCACAACAGGCCGTCGATGCGGTCGAGCACGAGCTGCTGCGCGAAGCGCACGGCGAAGTGGAGGAACAGCCGGCGCGGCTGAAATCGCCCGCGCCGCAGACGGTCGCCCGCCACAGCGGCGCACCGCGCGATGGCGCGCCCATCGATCCGAACACGCTCGCCGGCGTATGCGCGTCGCCCGGCATCGCGGTCGGCACGCTGGTGCGTCTCGACGATGCGGACATCGTGCCGCCCGAACAGGCGACCGGCACGCCAGCCGCGGAAAGCCGCCGGCTCGATCAGGCCCTGAAGGCGGTCGACGCCGAACTCGGCGAAACGGTGCGCAACGCATCGGCGCGCGGCGCGGTCGGCGAAGCGGGCATCTTCGCGGTGCATCGCGTGCTGCTCGAGGACCCGACGCTGCTCGACGCGGCGCGCGACCTGATCAGTCTCGGCAAGGGCGCGGGCTTCGCATGGCGCGCGACGATCCGCACGCAGATCGACACGCTGTCGAAGCTCGGCGACGCGCTGCTCGCCGAACGCGCGGCCGACCTGCGCGACATCGAGAAACGCGTGCTGCGCGCGCTCGGCCACACGAACGGCGCCGCGCGTGCGCTGCCCGACGAGGCCGTGCTCGCGGCCGACGAGTTCACGCCCTCCGACCTGTCGTCGCTTGATCGCGAGCGCGTGACCGCGCTCGTGATGGCGCGCGGCGGCGCGACGTCGCACGCGGCGATCATCGCGCGGCAGCTCGGCATCCCGGCGCTGGTGGCGGTCGGCGACGCGCTGTACGCGATTCCGGACGGCACGCAGGTCGTCGTCGATGCGAGCGCGGGCCGGCTCGAACACGCGCCGACCGCGCTCGACGTCGAGCGCGCGCGGCACGAGCGCCAGCGCCTGGACGGCGTGCGCGAGGCGAACCGGCAACAGGCCGGCGAGGTGGCCGCGACGGTCGACGGCCGCGCGATCGAAGTCGCCGCGAACATCGCGACGCTCGACGACGCGAACACCGCGGTCGACAACGGCGCGGACGCGGTCGGCCTGCTGCGCACCGAGCTGATGTTCATCCATCGCCAGGCCGCGCCGACGGCGGTCGAACACCGGCAGAGCTACCAGTCGATCGTCGACGCGCTGCAGGGCCGCACGGCGATCATCCGCACGCTCGACGTCGGCGCGGACAAGGAAGTCGACTACCTGACGCTGCCGCCCGAACCGAACCCGGCGCTCGGCCTGCGCGGCATCCGTCTCGCGCAGGTGCGCCCCGATCTGCTCGACGATCAATTGCAGGGCCTGCTCGCGGTGAAGCCGTTCGGCGCGGTGCGCATCCTGCTGCCGATGGTGACCGACGCGGGCGAACTCGTGCGGTTGAGAAAGCGCATCGACGAATTCGCGCGCGCGCAGGGCCGTACCGAGCCGATCGAGGTCGGCGTGATGATCGAGGTGCCGTCGGCCGCGCTGCTGGCCGACCAGCTCGCGCAGCACGCGGATTTCCTGTCGATCGGCACCAACGACCTGACCCAGTACACGCTCGCGATGGACCGCTGCCAGGCCGACCTGGCCGCGCAGTCCGACGGCCTGCATCCGGCCGTGCTGCGCCTGATCGACATCGCGGTGCGCGGCGCGGCAAAGCACGGCAAGTGGGTCGGCGTGTGCGGTGCGCTCGGCGGCGATCCGCTCGCGGTGCCGGTCCTGGTGGGCCTCGGCGTGACCGAACTGTCGGTCGACCCGGTGTCGGTGCCGGGCATCAAGGCGCGTGTGCGCCGTCTCGATTACCAGTTGTGCCGTCAGCGCGCGCAGGATCTGCTCGCGCTCGATTCGGCACAGGCGGTAAGGGCAGCAAGCCGCGAGGTCTGGCCGCTCGACTGACGTCGACGGGGGGCGCGCGACCCGTTTTACTACGAAAGCAATTAGGTCAACGACGCTTAATGACGAGACATGGATTGGAGGACTGAATGGACGGGAACCCGTTTCTGAAGATACAGGGCCTGGGTCGGGCGCTGATGCTGCCGATCGCGGTATTGCCGGTCGCCGGCATCCTGCTGCGGCTCGGCCAGCCGGATGTGTTCAACATCAAGATGATCGCCGACGCCGGCGGCGCGATCTTCGACAACCTGCCGCTGCTGTTCGCGATCGGCGTGGCGGTCGGCTTCGCGAAGGACAACAACGGCGTGGCGGCGCTTGCGGGCGCGATCGGTTACCTGATCGAAACCGCGATCATGAAGGACATCGATCCCAAGCTGAACATGGGCGTGCTGTCCGGGATCATCGCGGGTGTCGTCGCGGGCCTGCTGTACAACCGCTACAAGGACATCAAGCTGCCGGACTACCTCGCGTTCTTCGGCGGCAAGCGGTTC
Source organism: Burkholderia sp. ABCPW 11 (assembly GCF_001523445.1). Lineage (NCBI taxonomy): Bacteria > Pseudomonadati > Pseudomonadota > Betaproteobacteria > Burkholderiales > Burkholderiaceae > Burkholderia > Burkholderia sp. ABCPW 11. The sequence goes on from NZ_LOVM01000098.1 coordinate 90,740, forward strand.
GTGCCGATCATCACGGGGCTGGTCTGCGTGATATTGGGCATCGCGTTCGGGTACGTGTGGCAGCCGATCCAGCATGCGATCGATGCGGCCGGCCAGTGGCTGACGACGGCGGGCGCGATCGGTGCGTTCGTGTTCGGCTTCCTGAACCGTCTGCTGCTCGTCACCGGTCTGCACCACATCATCAACTCGCTCGCGTGGTTCGTGTTCGGCAACTTCACGCCGCCCGCCGGCGGCGAGATCGTGCACGGCGACCTGCACCGCTTCTTCGCGGGCGACCCGACCGCGGGCACCTTCATGGCCGGCTTCTTCCCGATCATGATGTTCGGCCTGCCGGCGGCGTGTCTCGCGATGCTGCACGAAGCGCCGAAGGAGCGCCGCGCGATGGTGGGCGGCCTGCTGTTCTCGATGGCGTTGACGTCGTTCCTGACCGGCGTGACCGAGCCGATCGAGTTCAGCTTCATGTTCCTCGCGCCGGTGCTGTACGTGATCCACGCGGTGCTGACGGGGTTGTCGCTCGCGATCTGCCAGATCCTCGGCGTGAAGCTCGGCTTCACGTTCTCGGCCGGCGCGATCGACTACGTGCTGAACTACGGGCTGTCGACGAAGGGCTGGATCGCGATTCCGCTCGGCATCGCGTATGGCGCCGCGTACTACGGGCTGTTCCGCTTTTTCATCCGCAAGTTCAACATGGCCACGCCGGGCCGTGAGCCGGCATCGACCGACGCAGCCGCGCAATCGTACGCTTCGGGCGGCTTCGTCGCGCCGGGCGTGGCTGCAACGGCTGCCGCACCGCGCGCGCAACGCTACATCGCCGCGCTCGGCGGGGCGGCCAACCTGTCGGTCGTCGATGCGTGCACGACGCGCCTGCGCCTGACCGTCGTCGATCCGGAGAAGGTATCGGAGCCGGAACTGAAGTCGATCGGCGCACGCGGCGTGCTCAAGCGCGGCGGCAACAGCGTGCAGGTGATCATCGGGCCCGAGGCCGACATCATCGCCGACGAGATGCGTGCCGCGATCGGCGGCGGCGCGGCCGGTGCCGCATCGGCGGCAACCGGCGCTGCCGCGCAGCCCGTCACGGGCGCGGCCGCCGGGCCGCTCGATCCGGAGCCGGCCCGCTGGCTCGCGGTGTTCGGCGGGGCGACCAACGTCGCGTCGCTCGAGGTGGTGGCCGCCACGCGCCTGCGTGTGGTCGTGCGCGATCCGTCGGCGGTCGATCGCGAGCGTCTCGGCACGCTCGACGTCGCATGGGTGTCGCTCGACACGTTCCACATCGTCTGCGGCAACGCGGCGGCGCGCTATGCCGAACAGCTCGGCGCGCGCCTGCCGCCGTCGGGCGGCGGCACGGCCGCACAACCGGCGTGATGCGGTGAAGCCGGCCTGATCGATCCGCGCGGCGGACTCGGGCAGGCGGTCAAAAGAAAACGGCTTGCGACGTACGCGTCGCAAGCCGTTTTTTCTTTTTGGGGCGGGCGATGCGCGATGCGTTTGCCCGCATCGCGCATCGCCGGATGCCTTCAGCCGTTCACGGATTCGTCAGCGTGAAGGTCGGCTTCCGGTAGCCGACGCCGGCGCGGTCGAGCTTCGGCAATTCGCGTTGCGTGAGCAGCGTCGCGAAGCCGGCCCAGTCGCGCTGCAGCGCGGCGATGTCGACGTGATGCGTGTCGCCGCGCTTGAAGCGCACGCCGGCCGCATACGGCAGCTCCCAGTCGGCCCGGTGCCACGCGCGCTCGGCGAGCGCGAGCAGCCGCGGATAGGCCATGTATTCGAGGAAGGTGTCGTTGCGCATCACTTCGCCCCACGCCTGGCCCTGCATGCCTTCGATGCGCGGCGCGGCCCCCGTGCCCGTCACCTCGAACGGGTTGCCGTCACGGTCGCCCATCACTTCGGCGTTCTGCGGCAGGTTCTCCGGCGCGAACGAGAACACCTTGTACTCGTCGGTTGCGTGCGAGCCCCAGTAGTAGCCGCGCTCGCGCGGATTGAGCGTGTACGGGAAGTCGAAGTACAGATAGTCGGGCAGCGCGAGCACCGTCAGGTAGCCCTTGCCGCTCAGGTCGCGCGCGCTGTCCGACGCACCCCAGAAGATCGTGTCCCACAGCGACACCATCACGTGGCGCGTGCTGAAATCCTGCGGCCCGTTGGCATGCTTGATGCCGTCCTGCCACGCGGCCATCGTGCCGATCCCGTTCGCGTTGACCGCCGCGCTCACCTGTTTCGCGAAACGCGTCGGCAGCTCGTCGATCGACTTGATCTCGCCGCGCTGGAGCAACGCCGTGCACGCGGGCGACCGCGCCCACGGCTTGTCCTGCGCGGCCAGATCGATGCGCCCCTTGTTCGGATCGGTGCCGTTCAGCGGCTGGAAGCCGCCGCCGAGGAAGATGTTCTTCGCTTCGTCGCCGCCGTAGTGCCAGGTCTGCAGCGGCGCCTGCGCGTCCGCGTGCATCGCCGCGATCTCGCGGATCACCTTCGACGCGAAGTTGAGCGCGCCCGGCACGCACGGGTTCAGGTCGCTGCGCCGGTCGTAGAACTGCACCGTCGTCAGGTTCGTCGTGTCCTGCGGGTCGAGCAGCCGATACGCGTTCGCCTCCTGCTCGCGGCCGGCCGCATGCAGCCGCCGGTAGCGCGCCTCCATCGTCACGACGGCCGCCCGTGCATGCGCGGGCATGTCGATCTCGGGGATGATCTGCACGAAGCGCGCGGCCGCGTAGCGCACGAGCGCCACGTAGTCGTCGCGCGTCAGGTAGCCGCCGCCGGAGCGGTTGTCGGGGCCGGAGCCGAGCTGCGGCAGCAGGCAGCGCGTCTCGCTCGGGTCGTGGCAGCGGCGTGCACCGATCTCGGTCAGCTCGGGCAGGCCGGGAATCTCGATGCGCCAGCCTTCGTCGTCGGACAGATGCAGATGCAGGCGGTTGAGCTTGTACGCGCTCATCTGGTCGATCAGGCGGCGCAGCGTCGCCTGATGCTTGAAATTGCGCGCGAGATCGACGTGCATGCCGCGATGCGTGAAGCGCGGCGCGTCCTCGACGAGCATCGCCGGGATCGGGCCGCCGCCGGCCGGCGCGAGCGAGAAGAGCGTCTGCACGCCGTAGTAGAGGCCCGCGCGATCGTAGCCTTCGATCAGCACGCCGCGCGGCCCGATCGCGAGCCGGTAGCCGCCCGGTGTCGCGAGGTCGGCCGGCAGCCGGCGCGGCGCGAGTGCGCCGCGAACCGGCACGCGCGCGCCGTCGAGCCCGAGGGTCGCCGCGCGCTCGCGCAGCGCCGCGACCTGAGCGTCCGGCAGGTCCGGCAGCGAGAGTTCGACGCCGCGCAGATCGAGCGTGCCGGGCAGCGGCTGTTCGCGCTTCACGCTCGGCAGCGCGCGGCCCGGATCGGGGTGTGCGGCCACCGGCGGCGCGTTGCCGGTCGAGTTGTTCTGCGCGTCGGCCGGCAGCGATTCGACGTAGCGCAGTTCGTTGTCGGTGTCGTCGTAGCGCAGCACGGCCGGAGGCGCGCCGTCGACGACGACATAGGGGCGCGGAATCACGTCGCTGTAACGCAGCAGCCAGTATTCGGCGACGAACGGCAGCTCGATGCGCTCGCCGGGCGCGAGCCGCACCGAGCCCGGCTGCGGCGTCAGTTCGTACAGGTCGCCGGTGAGCCGCCGCAGCGCGAAGCCCGGACGATCGATCCGCAGCAGGCGGCGGATGCTGTGCAGGTAGAGCTTCCAGCCGCCGTCGGCGATCGCCTGGTGGCCGCGGTTCTGCAGGATCAGGCGGCCCGTCGCGCAGGCGGCACCGTCGGCGCCGAGATCGGCGCACGGCACGCCGGCCGCGGCCGCGTGGTTGTTGTCGACCGCCACGCGCAACGCGAGGCCGTTCGACAGCAGCGCCGCGAGACCGGCCGCCTGGGCGGCGCCGGCGCTCGCGCCAGCAGCGGCCGACACCGGCGCTGATGCCGCCGAGATCGCGGCCGGCGACAGCACCGCGATCAGCAGACCGGCAATGAGGGAGGGCAAGGTAGGTTTCATTCGAACTCCTGAGAAAAAGGGGGGCGTAGCGGCGTCGTGACGCGACGTCGCTGCGAGCGGGTCTTTCAGTGGAGCTGCGGGCGATACCAGCACGCGGGGCGATGCGGGTGCCCCGCGTGCATTCGGCACGCGGAAGCGTGCGTTACGGAACGGGTGGCGGGCATGCGTGCCGATCGGACCGGCGCGGCGGCGGGCGCGGATTCATCGGCGGCAGTTGGCAATCGCCACGCCGGCGGGGCGGCGGCAGCCGGCGGCATTCGTCCGGCCGCGCACGGTCGCGACGACGGCGCGCGCTCTCGCACACGGACGTCGACACGGCGCGCAGGCGCACGCCATATATGGAATTCGCATGTCTCCCCCACCCGGAAGGAATCGGCCTGTTAGCGGCCGTGTCCAACGATCTTATGAAACCTTTTATTGGTATTCAAGTGGTATCAATCTGGCGCTAAATTGGCATCGACGTACGGCACCTGCCGGCGCGGCCGGGACGAAAAAAAACCTCGCGCGAAGCGAGGTTCTTTCCTTTCCTGACGGCGGCGGCGGCGCGCGCTCGGCCGCGCGCGTATCGCGCGTCGATGCCGTCAGTCGCGGCGCGCGCGCACCGGCGCTTCCTGCGGCTTCTGCCGCGCTTCGAGCCACATCGCGTTGACGATGCCGAACGACAGCGCGACGCCGATACCGAGAATCCAGCTGAAATACCACATGATTCGACTCCTTGCGAAACGGTGGACGAGGGCGCGTGCGCCCCGGTCGGTTCAATGCATCAATACATCGAGTGCTTGTTCTCTTCGAGCGTCTGGTGCGTGACCTTGCCGCGCATCACGCGATACACCCAGCTCGTGTAGAGCAGGATGATCGGCAGGAACACGATCACCGCGAACAGCATCACCTGCAGCGTCATGTGGCTCGACGTCGAATCCCACACGGTCAGGCTGCTGCGCGGGTCGAGCGACGACGGCATGATGAACGGGAACATCGAGAAGCCCGCGGTCAGGATCACGCCGACGATCATCAGGCCGGTGCAGAAGAACGCCGTCTTCTCCTGCTTCGAGCCGGCGAGCAGCAGCGCGAGCACGCCGCCGGCGATGCCGACGACGGGCGCCGCGATCATCCACGGATATTCGCCGTAGTTCGCGAGCCAGAGGCCCGAACCCGCGGCGACGTCCTTGAGCAGCGGGTTCGCGACGGTGTCGGTCGGCGCGGCGTGGGTGATGTGGAAGCCGCCGATGTAAGACGCCACCAGCACGCCGGCCAGCACGAACAGCACGACCGCGAGGAACGACGCGACGCGCAGCGCGATCGACGCGCGGCGCGCGATCGCGCCGTCGGTCTTCATCTTGATGAACGCGGCGCCGTGCGCGACGAGCATCGTGAGGCTGACGAGCCCGCACAGCAGCGCGAACGGGTTCAGCAGCGCCCAGAAGCCGCCGTAGTAGGTCACGCGCAGGTCGCTGTCGAACTTGAACGGCACGCCCTGCAGCAGGTTGCCGAACGCGACGCCGAACACCAGCGCCGGCACGAAGCCGCCGACGAACAGGCCCCAGTCCCAGCCCGCGCGCCAGCGCGGGTCGGGCCGCTTGCTGCGGTAGTCGAAGCCCACCGGCCGGAAGAACAGCGCGAACAGCACCAGCAGCATCGCGAAGTAGAAGCCGGAGAACGACGCCGCGTAGACGAGCGGCCACGCGGCGAACATCGCGCCGCCGGCCGTGATCAGCCACACCTGGTTGCCCTCCCACGTCGCGCCGACGGTGTTGATGATGATGCGGCGCTCCTCGTCGGTCTTGCCGAGGAACGGCAGCAGCGCGGTCGCGCCCATGTCGAAGCCGTCGGTGACGGCAAAGCCGATCAGCAGCACGCCGACGAGCAGCCACCAGATCAGCTTGAGAGTTGCATAGTCCATAGCGATTCCTTGTTCGGTTGCGAGGGCGTGCTCAGACTGCGGCCCGCTCGCCGGCTGCGGCGAGTTCGTGGTGATAGCGGCCGGTATGCAGCGACGACGGGCCGAGGCGCGCGTACTTGAACATCAGCTTGATCTCGATGACGAACAGCGCGGTGTAGAACGCGATGAAGCCGGCGAGGCTCAGGTACAGGTCGCTCGGCTGCAGGCTCGACGCGGACAGGTGCGTCGGCAGGATGCCGGCGATGGTCCACGGCTGGCGGCCGAGCTCGGCGACGACCCAGCCGAATTCCGCGGCGAGCCACGGCAGCGGGATCGCCCACACCGCGTAGCGGAGGAACCAGCGGCGGTTGTCCTGCAGCAGTTCGCGGCGCGCGCAGAACCAGAACGCGGCGGCGAAGGTCGCGAGGAACAGGAAGCCGAGGAACACCATGATCCGGAACGAGAAGAACACGGGCGCGACCGGCGGGATCGTCTTCTGCGCGGCGGCCTTGATCTGCTCGGGCGTCGCGTCGACCACGTTCGGCGTGAACTGCTTGAGCATCAACCCGTAGCCGAGATACTGCTTGTGCTGGTCGAACAGTGCGCGGGTCGCGTCGCTCGTGTCGCCTTCCTTGATCTTCTGCAGCGCGCCATACGCGACCATCCCGCTCTGGATGTGCTCCTCGCTGTGCTTCGCGAGCTCGCGCAGGCCGATCACCGGCTCGTCGATCGAGCGCGTCGCGATCAGGCCGAGCGCATACGGGATCTTGATCGCGTAGTCGGTGCGCTGTTCTTCCTGGTTCGGAATGCCGATCAGCGTGAACGAGGCGGGCGCCGGCTGCGTTTCCCATTCGGATTCGATCGCGGCGAGCTTCATCTTCTGTACTTCGCCGGTTGTATAGCCCGATTCGTCGCCGAGCACGATCACGCACAGCGTCGCCGCGAGGCCGAAGCCGGCCGCGACCGCGAACGAGCGCAGCGCGAAGTCGACGTCGCGCTTCTTCAGCAGGTACCACGACGACACGCCGAGCACGAACATCGCGGCCGTTACGTAGCCGGCCGACACCGTATGCACGAACTTCACCTGCGCGACCGGGTTGAACAGCACGTCGAACAGGCTCGTCAGCTCCATGCGCATCGTCTGGTAGTTGAACTCGGCGCCGACCGGGTTGTTCATCCAGCCGTTCGCGACGAGGATCCACAGAGCCGACAGGTTCGAGCCCAGCGCGACGAGGAACGTGACGATCAGGTGCTTGACCTTCGACAGGCGGTTCCAGCCGAAGAAGAACAGGCCGACGAACGTCGATTCGAGGAAGAACGCCATCAGGCCTTCGACTGCGAGCGGCACGCCGAAGATGTCGCCGACGTAGTGCGAGTAGTACGACCAGTTCGTGCCGAACTGGAATTCGAGCGTGATGCCGGTCGTCACGCCCATCGCGAAGTTGATCCCGAACAGCTTGCCCCAGAACTGGGTCATGTCCTTGTAGACCTGTTTGCCGGTCATCACGTAGACCGCTTCCATGATGACGAGCAGCCAGGACAGGCCGAGCGTCAGCGGCACGAACAGGAAGTGGTAGAGCGCCGTGATGCCGAACTGCAGACGCGACAGATCGACGACTTCGCTACTTATCATGGTGGTCTCCCTCGGTAGATGCAGGCGCCGGCACCGAGAGCAGCTTCTCGGCCACGGCGGCAGGCGGCAACGACATGTGCTCGGCCTGCGGATGATTGAAGAATGCGTATTTGAGCGACATCAGGAGGATCAGCTTGACGATCAGCACCAGGGTGATGTCGCGGGCGAGGGTCGGCCCGCGTGCCCACGCGGCGATGCGCGCGCGCCAGCCGCTCGTGCCGGCCGGCCGCGAAGGCGGCGGCGCAGGCTCTTTATTGATCGAGATCAAGGTGATTATCCTGAATCGATTTAGGTCGGATTGGGGGCGACTTTACGTCGGATTTATGACGGCCGTGAAGCTGTTTTAATCCTTTTGCGCCTGACATGCCAATTTTAAAAGGACGGCTTTCCGATGCCGAGTGCTGCGCTGCGGCAGACCGTCGCGAAACATGGGGTAAAAATTGAGGCAGATCAAGGTTATGCGGAAGGGCGCCGCAAATGACGTAATACCCGATGAATCAGGTCAATTAATCGGCGAAGAAGCGGAGCGCGAAAGGCGCTGAAAAGCGGATGAAAAGCAGTGGAAAACGGATGAAAAAAAACCGCTGCCGGTCGGGCAGCGGTTTTCGATGAAGCGCTCTGAATCGTCGGGGATTTACGCGTATTCGGCGAGGGCGGTGCGCATTTTTTTCATCGCGCTCGCTTCGATCTGGCGGATACGTTCCGCCGACACGCCGAACTCCGCGGCGAGATCGTGCAGCGTCGAGCCGCCCGAGCCGTCGTCGTCGACGTGCAGCCAGCGCGCCTCGATGATGCGGCGGCTGCGCGCGTCGAGCGCGTCGAGCGCCTGCGCGATGCCGTCCGTCTGCAACATGTCGCGCTGGCGCGCGGCGAGCACGGCGGTGGGCTCGTTGTGCGAGTCGGCTAGGTAGGCGATCGGCGCGTACGATTCCTCGCCGTCTTCCACCTGCCCTTCGAGCGCGATGTCGCCGCCCGACAGGCGCGTTTCCATCTCGGTCACTTCCTCGCGCTTGACGTTGAGCTCCTGCGCGAGGCCGTCGATTTCCTCGGGCGTCATCGCCTGCATGCTCTTCTTGTGGCTGCGCAGGTTGAAGAACAGCTTGCGCTGCGCCTTCGTCGTCGCGACCTTCACCATGCGCCAGTTGCGCAGGATGTACTCGTGGATCTCGGCCTTGATCCAGTGAATCGCATACGACACCAGGCGCACGTTTTGCGCCGGGTCGAACCGCTTCACGGCTTTCATCAGGCCGATGTTGCCTTCCTGGATCAGGTCGCCGTGCGGCAGGCCGTAGCCGAGATAGTTGCGCGCGATCGACACGACGAGACGCAGGTGCGACAGCACGAGGCGGCGCGCTGCGTCGAGGTTGTTGTCTTCGCGGAATTCGGTTGCGTACCGGCGTTCCTCCTCGGCGGTCAGCAGCGGAATACGGTTGACGGCCTGGATGTACGCGTCGATGTTGCCGAGCTGGCCGGGCAACATCGAGTGGGCTGCGAGCGCCAGCGAGCCTGCCGATTCGGCCTTGGCCGGCGTCGGGCTCAGGGTGTTCGGGAGGGTCAGGGCGTTGCTCACTAAAAACTCCTTTGGAATCAGGGACAAACCCCGGTCTCGGATGAGATTCCGGAAGTCATCTTAGCACTCCCGCAAGGTGAGTGCTAATTCCTTAGAGCAGGCGGGGGCATCCGAGTTCCCCATTTTTCTATCGAATCGGTCGAGTCGATAGTCTATCTTCCGACAAGGGGCGTGGCACGAAGTTCCGTAAGCCATTGTTTTCGATGGGAATCGGTAGACGATTTCGATTTTTGTCTTTTTGGAAGCAAGCTATTTCGCTTCGTGATGCCGATCCGAAAAGTCCTTTACCATACCATTCAGTTCGCTCGGGCCCGGCCGTTGCGGCAGGCTCCATTCAACCCACAAAGTTGGAGTGTCAGATGAACAATAAGAAGAATCGCCGGCCTCGCAGCCGGCTGGTGCTGCATGCGATGCTGGCAGCATCTCTTCTGGGTGGATCGGGTGCGGCTTTCGCGGATCGATGGGGGATCCAGGCGGGCGGCGGGTTTTCGGATCGTCGCGGGATCGACAAGGCCGATATCGGCGTGGTGTGGGATCCGGGCTGGAACTGGTGGGAAATCGGCGGCTGGCACTTCGCGTTCGTCGTCGAAGGGCACGCCGGCTACTGGCACACGGGCGGCAACGTCCATGGCAGTATCGGCGAGTTCGGCGTCACGCCGATGTTCCGTTTCATCAAGAGTAGCGGGGAGATTCGCCCGTTCATCGAGGCGGGCGGCGGCGTCCGGCTTCTGACGCACCCGACGATCTCGAACAATTTCTCGCTGTCGACCGCGTTCCAGTTCGCGCCGACCGGCGGCGTGGGCGTGCAGTTCGGGCAACGGCAACAATATCAGGTCGGCTACCGTTTCGAACATGTGTCTAACGCGGGTATCAAAGAGCCGAATCCTGGTATAAATTTCCACCAGTTCTACTTGCAGTACAACTTCTGATCCGTACGCCCGTGCAAGGCGGGCGCGTTGCCGAGGAGTCAGGCGATGGCGAAGGTGGTCGATGCGATCCGCGCGCTCGAGCGCGACCGGTTCCGGGCGATGGTGGACGGCGACGGCGAGGCGCTCGACGCGCTGTTGTCGGACAAGGTGTTTTTCGTCCACACCAACGGCAAACGCGAAACCAAGCAGCAGTTCATCGACGCCATCGTCGCCGGCCGCCGCCGCTATCGCCAGATCGAAATCCAGTCGCAGGACGTGCTGCCGGTCGGCGACGAGACCTGCGTCGTCACCGGGCGCGCGTTGATCGAGATGGAAACGAACAACGGCGGCCTCGTCTTCCCGATTGCCTATACGTCCGTCCATACGCACGCCCAGGGCCGCTGGTCCCTGTTCGCGTGGCAGGCGACGCGGTGCGCGACCGAGACGTGAGCGCGGGTGGCGCTCCTTTTCATGCCTCGACCGAAGCGGCCTTGTGAGCCGCTTTTTGCTGCCTCGTGCGGCGCGGATCGCGCGGCGCACGGGCGGTCACGCACCGCTCGCTGACGTTTCAACCCTGCATCGAAGCCCGCGCTCAGGCCGCCGCGCGGCGGTCCGCGCAGTGCCACGCCGAGCGGTTGATCGCGCTGACGACCGCATCGAGCGCTGCGCTCGCCGCATCGGCGTGCATGCCGACACCGTGCCGCAGCGGCGCCTCGCCGACCCGGCAGCCGACCGATACCGCGATCCGGCCGTCCGCGGCGCGCGTGTATTCGCACGATGCGACGTCGATCGCGACGCCGGCGGCCGCCGCAAATGCCGCGGCGAAATGCCGCACGGCGTCGTCGGGCGTCGCCTCGGCGGCAGGCGCCGCCGCGATCTCGCGGTTCTGCCAGCGCGCGCCGTTGCCGTGGCGCGCGGCCGGGCCGTCGGTCTCGAAGAATTCGCGTGCGAACAGCGCGCAGATCGCGTCGCCCGTCACTTCCTCGCCCGACGCATCGGCGAGCGTTTGCACCGCATGGCTGAACTCGATCTGGACGCGGCGGGTCGGCGTGAAGCCCATCCCGCGTTCGAGCAGGAACGTCGCGCCGCCCTTGCCGGACTGGCTGTTCACGCGGATCACCGCGTCATAGCTGCGGCCGAGATCGGCCGGGTCGATCGGCAGGTACGGCACCTCCCACATCGCGTCGGGGCGCTGCTGCGCGAAGCCCTTGCGGATCGCGTCCTGGTGCGAGCCCGAGAACGCGGTGAACACGAGGTCGCCCGCGTACGGATGGCGCGGATGCACGGGGATCTGGTTGCAGCGCTCGACGACGCGGTGCACGGCGTCGATGTCGGAGAAGTCGAGGCCCGGGTCGATACCTTGCGTGTAGAGGTTCAACGCGAGCGTGACGAGATCGACGTTGCCGGTGCGCTCGCCGTTGCCGAACAGGCAGCCTTCGATGCGGTCGGCGCCCGCGAGCAGCGCGAGTTCGGCCGCCGCGACCGCGGTGCCCCGATCGTTGTGCGGATGCACGGACAGCACGATGCTGTCGCGATACGCGAGGTTGCGGTCCATCCATTCGATCTGGTCGGCGAACACGTTCGGGCTCGCGGCCTCGACGGTGGCCGGCAGGTTGACGATCATCTTGTGGTCGCGGGTCGGGCGCCACGTCTGCGCGACCGCGTCGCAGATCTCGCGCGCGAACGTCAGCTCGGTCATGCTGAAGGTTTCCGGCGAGTACTGGAAAGTCCACTGCGTATCGGGGCGCGCGGCCGCGTGTTCCTTGATGATGCGCGTGCCGTCGATCGCGAGCGCCTTCACGTCGTCCTTCGACATCCCGAACACGATGCGGCGGAACGACGGGCAGACGGCGTTGTACAGGTGCACGATCGCGCGCGGTACGCCTTCGAGCGCCTCGAACGTGCGCGCGATCAGGTCCTCGCGCGACTGCACGAGCACTTCGATGGTCACGTCGTCGGGAATCCGCTCGTCGTCGATCAGCTTGCGGACGAAATCGAAGTCGGTTTGCGACGCCGACGGAAAACCGACTTCGATCTCCTTGAACCCGATGGCGACCAGCATTTCGAAGAACTCGAGCTTCTGCTCGATGCTCATCGGCTCGATCAGCGACTGGTTGCCGTCGCGCAGGTCGGTGCTCATCCATACGGGCGCGCGCTCGATGGTGCGGGCGGGCCAGCGGCGGCCATTGAGGCGGACGGGCTCGAACGGACGGTACTTGTCTTGCGGGTTGCGCATCATCTTCTGGACCTCGGGTCTCAAGTCGCGAGCGAAGACGGGCGGCAGGGCGGCGGTGGGCGCTGCCTCGCATCCGGCGCGCGATGGCGCCGCGGATGCGGATGATCTTCGCGAATCGGCCGACGGATGGACGGACGAATGCTGACGACTTCGGGTTGTAAAAATTACGAGAGGGGTACTGCGAGGAACTGCTGGGAGGACCGTGCGGACGGCACACGGCGCTACGACAGCCTTAGGCTAGTCGTAGCGATAGCGGCCGCGCTAGGCGGCCGGAGGTAATTCGGAGGGTGTTCGGAAAGGAACGCATGACGGCCACTCTATGCCAGGATGCGCCCGCGTGTCAAATGTCGGGATAAAGGGGCGGATCGCCGCGGCGCCCTCAGCGCGCGACGCGGGCGATCCGGACGATCGTCGCGACCTGTCGCGCCACCGTGTCGGGCACCGGCACCTCGCCGCGCAGCACGGCGTCCGTCCACGCGGCCGTGGTCGCCGCATCGCGCGACTCGGGTAGGGCGACGGGCGGTGCATCGCTCGACGAACGCTCGGCGTCGATCAGCGTGTCGCACACGCCGTCGTGCAGCCAGTCGACCTGCACCTGGCGGCGCGTGTCGGCCACCGCTTCGCCTTCGGTGCCGCGCGCGAGCAGCGCGCCGCCCAGCGCGGCGTCCGGATGGTCGCGGAACAACTGCGCGAGGCTGTCGCGGTACGGCGGATGCGTGTAGTTGACGAGCCGCAGCCCGGCCGGCGCGAACGGCTGCAGGATCTTCACGAGCGTATGCGTCGAATTGCGCACGCCGAGCACGCGGCGCATCGACAGCAGGTGCGCGATGCGCGGCGCCAGCACGTCGATCGGGGCGAACGCGACCCGGCGTTCGGCGAGCGTGTCCTCGATCGCATCGTGCGACGTCGACGGCGCGAGCGACAGTGCCGAGAAAATCTCGGCGCTCGTCACGCGGCCCGGATCGCATTCCACTCCATGCACCAGCACCGGCACGCCTTCGCGCGCGAGCAGCAGCGCGAGCAGCGGTACGAGGTTCGGCTGCTTGCGCGCGCCGTTGTAGCTCGGGATCGACACCGGCCGGAACGCGGCGTCCTGCACGTGCACGGGCTCGAACGATGCCTGCGCGGCGGCGAGCATCGCGGCCAGTTCGTCGGCGGATTCGCCCTTCAGCCGATAGGCGATCAGGATCGCGCCGAGTTCGACATCCGATACGCGCGCATCGAGCATCGCGCGATAGAGCTCGAACGTGTCCTCGGCGGATAGGGCGCGTGCGCCGTGCGGGCCGCGGCCGATTTCCTTGATGAAGCGGGCGCAAGGGAACGGCGCGGCGGCGGGATCGTGGGGAGCGGTCATCGGGGCGTGGGGCGGGCGGCCGGCATCGGGCCGCGCGGCAAGCGATCAGGAATGCCCCGAGTATCGCACGGGCGCGGCCGCGCATCGCGCCGCGCTACACTCTGGTTCCCGGCGACGCGCGCATCGGCTGCGCCGCGCCCGTGCCGTTGCCGGCCGAATACGACTACGAGAGACATCCCATGAAGCTCTACAGCTATTTCCGCAGTTCCGCGTCGTACCGCGTGCGGATTGCCCTGAACCTCAAGCAGTTGCCGTTCGACTACGCACCCGTGCACATGCTGCGCGACGGCGGCGAGCAACTGAAGGACGCGTACCGCGCGCTGAATCCGGATGCGGTCGTGCCGACGCTGATCGATGGCGACGCGACGCTGCAGCAGTCGCTCGCGATCATCGAATATCTCGACGAAACCCATCCCGAGCCCGCGCTGCTGCCGAAACAGCCGGTCGATCGCGCGTACGTGCGCGCGGTGGCGCTGCAGATCGCATGCGAAATCCACCCGCTCAACAATCTGCGCGTGCTCAAGTACCTGAAGCACACGCTGCAGGTGCCCGAGGACGCCAAGAACGCGTGGTACCGGCACTGGATCGAGGCCGGCTTCGAAACGCTCGAGACGCGTCTCGCGAACGATCCGCGCACCGGCACGCTGTGCTTCGGCGACACGCCGACGCTCGCCGACATATGCCTCGTGCCGCAGGTGTTCAACGCGAACCGCTTCTCGATCGACACGACGCGTTTCCCGACGATTCAGCGGATCGTCGATCATGCGGCGACGATCGATGCGTTCAAGGCCGCCGAGCCCGGCGTGCAACCCGACGCGGAATGAGCGCGGCGCCCGTGGCGGGCAACGACCGGGCGCGCATGAAAAAGGGCGCCCGAAGGCGCCCTGTGCGAGGTGCGACGCGAGCCGGCGGCGTTCAGCCGAGCAGCGCGTCCGCGAATTCCGCCGCGCTGAACGGCTGCAGGTCCTCGACCTTCTCGCCGACGCCGATGAAGTAGACGGGCACCGGGCGTTGCCGCGCGATCGCGGCGAGAATCCCGCCCTTCGCGGTGCCGTCGAGCTTCGTGACGATCAGGCCGGTGAGGCCCAGCGCGTCGTCGAATGCCTTCACCTGCGTGAGCGCGTTCTGGCCCGTGTTCGCGTCGATCACCAGCAGCACTTCGTGCGGCGCGCCGTCGTGCGCCTTCGCGATCACGCGCTTCACCTTCTTCAGCTCTTCCATCAGATGGAGCTGCGTCGGCAGGCGGCCGGCCGTGTCGGCCATCATCACGTCGATCTTGCGCGCGCGCGCGGCGCTGACCGCGTCGAAGATCACCGCGGCCGGATCGCCGCTTTCCTGCTGCACGACCGTCACGTTGTTGCGTTCGCCCCAGACCGCGAGCTGTTCGCGCGCGGCCGCGCGGAACGTGTCGCCGGCGGCCAGCAGCACCGACTGGTCGAAGCTCTGCAGATGCTTCGCGAGCTTGCCGATGCTGGTCGTCTTGCCCGCGCCGTTCACGCCGGCGATCATCATCACGAGCGGCTGCGCGCGGCCGAGCATCAGCGATTTCTCGAGCGGCGTCAGCAACTCGACGAGCAGGTCGCGCAGCGCATTCTTCACCTGCTGCGGATCGGTCAGCCGGCCCGCGCGCACCTTCTCGCGCAGCGCGCCGAGCAGGTATTCGGTCGCGTCGACGCCCGCGTCGGACATCAGCAGCGCGGTTTCGAGCTCCTCGTACAGATCCTCGTCGATCTTCGTGTTGACGAAGACGCCGGTGATGTTCGAGCCCGTCTTCGCGAGGCCTGTTTTCAGGCGCGCGAGCCACGACTTCTTCGCGGACGCGTCCTGCTGCGGCGGCGGGACGATCTCGACCGTCTCGACGACTTCGTCGCGGCCGTCGTTGGTCGGCGTGACCGTCATCACGACGGCCGGCGCGGCCGGTTGCGCGGGCGCCTGCGGCACGTCGGCCGCGGGCGGCGTCGCGCGCGCGTCGGCGTCGGACGCTTCGTCCGCTTGCTGCGCGTCGGCCGATGGCGATTCCGCCGGATCGGGCTCCTGCGTTTTCTTGAATCGTTTGAAGAAACTGAACATGGTCTGGCGTCGGGAAGAGGGCGGCCGCCGCCGAGGGCGGGGGCGCCGGACGGGCCGTTCTGCGTTCGCGCGGGCGCGGCGCACGGCGGCCGAAACCGTGCATTTTATCAGTGCGGCGTGGCGCTCGCGCCAGTGCGCGTCGCCGCTGTGGTAACGTGCGCCTGTTTGGCGGCGCCCCCCTGCGCGCGCCCGGTCCCTCCGTTGTCGATATCCCGTATGTCCCGTTCCTCTTCCGGCCGCCCGGCGGCCACCCCTGGCCGCGGCAAGCCGCACACGATCCGCATCATCGGCGGCGACTGGAAACGCACGCCGCTCGCGGTGCTCGATCTCGACGGCCTGCGCCCGACCCCCGATCGCGTCCGCGAGACGCTGTTCAACTGGCTCGGCCAGGATCTCGACGGGTGGCGCTGCCTCGACCTGTTCGCGGGCACCGGCGCGCTCGGCTTCGAGGCCGCGTCGCGCGGCGCGGCGAGCGTCGTGATGGTCGAGCGCCATCCGCGCGCCGCGCAGCAGCTTCGTGCGATTAAGGACAAGCTCGGCGCCCGCTCGGTCGAGATCGCCGAGGCCGACGCGCTGCGGCTCGCGGCCGGGCTCACGCCGGGCGCGTTCGACGTCGTGTTCCTCGATCCGCCGTTCGACGACCTGGCCGCGCTCGAGCGCGCGATCGCGTTGTCGGCGCCGCTCGTCGCGGCCGGCGGCGCGCTGTACGTCGAAACGGGGGCGGAATTCGATCCGGCCGCGCACGACGCGCTCGCGGGCTGGCAGGTGGTGAGGCACGGCAAGGCCGGTGCGGTTCACTATCATTTGCTGCGGCGCGAAAATGATGAATAATGCGCGTTCCATACGAGGCGGCGCGCCGCAAAGGCGACGCATGCCCATCTCGGCAGCGGCGTGCGCATCGCACGGCTGCCATCCCGTTTGCGTGATGACAGGAGGAGCGACATGGTAGTCGCCGTGTATCCCGGTACGTTCGATCCGCTGACGCGCGGGCACGAAGACCTCGTGCGGCGTGCGTCGAGCATTTTTGATACGCTGGTGGTGGGTGTCGCCGACAGCCGCGCGAAAAAGCCGTTTTTCTCGCTCGAAGAACGTCTGACGATTGCGAACGAGGTGCTCGGTCATTATCCGAACGTGAAGGTGATGAGTTTCACCGGCCTCCTGAAGGATTTCGTCCGGGTCAACAATGCGCGCGTGATCGTGCGCGGGCTGCGTGCCGTGTCCGATTTCGAATACGAGTTCCAGATGGCGGGCATGAACCGCTATCTGCTGCCCGACGTCGAGACGATGTTCATGACGCCGTCCGACCAGTACCAGTTCATCTCGGGAACGATCGTGCGCGAAATCGCGCAATTGGGCGGCGATGTCAGCAAGTTCGTGTTCCCGTCCGTCGAGAAGTGGCTGACCGAGAAGGTCGCCGCGATCGGAGGCCCTGCCGCGTGACGCGGCGCCGGCCGGTTTCGTTGCGAAGCCGGCCGGCGGCCTGAAGAAGTGAGATCAGTATGTCTTTGATGATTACCGACGAGTGCATCAATTGCGACGTGTGCGAGCCCGAGTGCCCGAACGGCGCGATTTCGATGGGCCCGGAGATCTACGTGATCGACCCGAACAAGTGCACCGAGTGCGTCGGCCATTTCGACGAACCGCAGTGCCAGCAGGTGTGTCCGGTCGAATGCATTCCGCGCGATCCGCAGCATGACGAATCGCACGCGCAATTGATGGAGAAGTATCACGCGTTGATCGCCGCCAAGGGCGACGACGCATCGTGATCCTGCGCTGACACGCGCGCCTCGATGGGCTCGCGCGCGTCGCGCTTTCGGATCGGCGCCGCCCGGCGCCGGTTCTTTCGTGTCAGGCCAGCAGCTCGTGCAACGCCGCGACGAGCGCATCGCATTCGGCATCGGTGCCGACGGTGATGCGCAGGTGCTGGTCGATTCGCGGCAGCCGGAAGTGCCGCACGAAAATTTCCCGTTCCTTCAGCTTCGCCGCGATCGTGCCCGCATCGTGCGCGGGATGGCGCGCGAACACGAAATTCGCGGCCGACGGCACGATCTCGAAGCCGAGTGCGTCGAGCGCATGCGTGAGCCGCGCCCGGCTGTCGATCACGCGCCGGCAGGTGGCGTGGAAATAATCGGCGTCCTCGTAGGCGGCCTGCGCGGCCACCTGCGCGAGCCGGTCGAGCGGATACGAGTTGAAGCTGTCCTTCACGCGGTTCAGCGCGTCGATCAGCGCCGCATCGCCGAACGCGAAGCCGACGCGCATGCCCGCGAGCGAGCGTGCCTTCGACGTCGTATGCACGACGAGCAGGTTCGGATGACGGTCGATCAGCGTGATGGCCGACTGCGCGCCGAAATCGACGTACGCTTCGTCGATCACGACGACCGACGACGGATTCGCGGCCGCGATCCGCTCGACGTCAGCGAGCGGCAACGCGCGCCCGGTCGGCGCATTCGGGTTCGGAAACAGTACGCCGCCGGCGTCGTCGAGATAGTCGTCGACGCGGATCGAGAAATCGTCCGCGAGCGGTACGACCGTGGTCTCGACGCCGTACAGGCGCGCGTAGGTCGGATAGAAGCTGTACGTGATGTCGGGAAAGCGTAGCGGCCGGTCGTGCTTGAGCAACGCCTGGAACGCGTGCGCGAGCACCTCGTCGGAGCCGTTGCCGACGAACACCTGCTCGGGCGCGATGCGGTGATGGGCCGCGACCGTCTCGCGCAGCGCGCGCGCGACCGGGTCCGGATAGCGGCGCAGCGTGTCGCCGGTGTCGCCGAGTTCGCGCGCGATCGCCGCGACGACGCGCGGCGACGGCGGATAGGGATTCTCGTTGGTGTTCAGCTTGACGGGATGCGCGAGTGCGGGCTGTTCGCCCGGCACGTAAGGCACGAGTTGCTGAACGACGTCGCTCCAGTAACGGCTCACCGCATGGCTCCTGTCGGGCAAAACGTCGAGAGTACCGCATGTGCGCGCCGCGGTGGGGCGAGCGAGGCCGCCCGGTTGCGCCGAACGGCCGATGCACCGGGCCGGTGCGACGGGCGGTCAGTTGCGATGCAGTTGCATCGTCGCGCGATCGAGTTCGCCCTTGACGACCATCGGCATCACGGCGAGCGCGCGCTCGATCGATGCGTCGATCACGTCCTGTTCCTCGCGGCGCGGCGGTTTCAGCACGAAGTTCGCAACGTCGGGCTTCGCGCCGGCGCGCGCACTTTCCGGAATCAGGTCGCGCGGATGGCCGATGCCGATCCGCAGCCGCCAGTACTGCTGCGACGACAGGTGCGCGGAGATGTCCTTCAGGCCGTTGTGGCCGCCGCTGCCGCCGCCGAGCTTCAGCTTCACGGTGCCGGGCGGCAGGTCGAGTTCGTCGTGCGCGACGAGGATCTGGTCGGGCAGGATCTTGAAGAATTGCGCGAGCGCGACGACCGATTGGCCGGAACGGTTCATGTAGGTTTGCGGCTCGAGCAGGTGGACTTCCTCGCCGTGCAGGCGCGCTTTCGCATAGAAGCCGTGGAAGCGGCGCTCGTCGCGCAGCGTCGTGCCGGCTTCGCGGGCGAGCTGGTCGATCAGCCAGAAGCCGGCGTTGTGGCGTGTCGCGGTGTATTCCGCCCCGGGATTGCCGAGGCCGACGATCAGTTTGATCATGACGTTTCGAAGGCGGCGGCTGCCGCCTGGGCGCAGAAAAAGAAAAACCCGCCGGGCAGGCCGCGGCGGGTTGCGTCGACCGTTTCGTGAAACGGATCGATTGGGCGCGTGAGCGGCCGCTTAGGCAGCCGGCGTTTCGCCTTCGTCTGCTGCGTCCGACACGGCGCCAGCCGGGATCGTCGCCGATGCGACGACCGGGTTTTCCGCGTCGACGTGCGCGACCAGCGCGACGCCCTTCGGCAGCGCGATGTCCTTCGCGTGCAGCGATTGACCGGCTTCGATCTTCGACAGGTCGACTTCGAGGAATTCCGGCAGGGCAGCCGGCAGGCACTCGACTTCGATTTCCGTCGCGACGTGCGAAACGACTGCGCTCGACAGCTTCACGGCCGGGCTGACTTCAGCGTTCAGGAAGTGCAGCGGCACCTTCGTGTGCAGCTTCTTCTTCGCGTCGACGCGCTGGAAGTCCACGTGCAGCACCAGTTGCTTGAACGGGTGGTATTGCACGTCGCGCAGCAGAACCTGTTGCGACTGGCCGGCCACTTCGAGGTCGAGGATCGACGAGTGGAAGGCTTCCTTCTTCAGGGCGTGCCACAGGGCGTTGTGATCGAGTTCGATCTTTTGCGGGGCGGCTTCGCCACCGTAGACGATACCCGTGGTCTTACCGGCGTTGCGCAGGCGGCGGCTCGCACCCGTACCTTGCTGTTGGCGCTCGAAAGCGACGACTTTCATGTGATTCTCCAATGGCTGCCCGCGACCAGGCAGTGAAACGGGGCCATCAAGCGGCCCCCGATGAAACGGCCGGGGTTTCGTCTATCCCGTCCGATTGTGCAAAAAGCGAAGCGTTGCCGCTTCGCTTTCCGCGCATACTTTGTTCCGTCGTTTCGCGATCAGGATTCCGCGAACAGCGACATCACCGAATCGCCGCGGCGAATCCGCGAGAACGTCTCGGCCAGCAGGCTCGCGCTCGTCAGCGAGCGGATCTTCGAGCACGCCAGCGATTCGGCCGACAGCGGAATCGTGTCGGTCACGACCAGCTCGTCGAGTGCCGACGCGGCGATGCGATCTGCGGCGCCGCCCGACAGTACCGGGTGTGTCGCGTACGCGAACACCTGTTTCGCACCGCGGTCCTTCAGCACTTGCGCGGCCTTGCAGAGCGTGCCGGCCGTATCGACCATGTCATCCATGATCACGCAGGTGCGGCCTTCGACTTCACCGATGATGTTCATCACTTCGGCGACGTTCGCCTTCGGGCGACGCTTGTCGATGATCGCGAGATCGCAGTTGAGCTGCTTCGCGAGTGCCCGGGCACGCACCACGCCGCCGACGTCCGGCGACACGACGAGCAGATCCGAGTAGTTCTGCTTGCGCAGGTCGCCCAGCAGGATCGGCGTGGCGTAGATGTTGTCGACCGGAATGTCGAAGAAGCCTTGAATCTGGTCGGCGTGCAGATCCATCGTGATGATCCGCTCGACGCCGGCGATTTCCAGCATGTTCGCGATGACCTTCGCCGAGATCGCGACGCGCGCCGAACGCGGGCGGCGATCCTGACGCGCATAGCCGAAGTAGGGGATGGCTGCAGTGATCCGGCCGGCGGATGCGCGCTTGAGCGCATCGACCATGATCATCAGTTCCATCAGGTTGTCGTTCGTCGGTGCGCACGTGGATTGCAGGACGAAGACGTCCTTGCCGCGCACGTTTTCCTGGATCTCGACCTGGATCTCGCCGTCGGAGAAACGGCTGACCATTGCTTTGCCGAGGGGGATACCAAGGATATTGACGACTTCCTGGGCGAGCGCGGGATTCGCGTTGCCAGTAAAGACCATCAGGCCATCATGGCTGTGGCTGCTCATCGTGCACCTGCTTCAGGCTTGGGCGGGAAATGCGGGAAAATTTTTGGCAGGGGAGGAAGGACTCGAACCCTCGCATGCCGGAATCAAAATCCGGTGCCTTGACCAACTTGGCGACTCCCCTACACTTAACTGATAACTTCACCGAACTCGTGTAGGCCGTTCGGCAAAGTAAAACTTCATGACGCGAAAGCGAAGAGCGGATGCTCGTTCAGGCTCTCGGCAACTGCGCCATTCCAACTGGCGGGCAGTCTGGCTTTCGCCGCTTCTGCCTCGTGCTTGCTGTGAAACGCTGCAAACACGCTTGCTCCGGAGCCGGTCATCCTCGCGGGGGTCACATCATACAACCATTTGACCACCTGCGCAACTTCCGCGTACTTCCTTGTTACAACTTCCTGCATATCGTTCCGGCCGAAGCTATCTGGCCATCCCGCATCGCTGGTTTGCTGTGCAAGAAAGTCAGCAATTGTGACGGGCTTCGTATCTCTTGTCAACAACTCATCTGAAAATATTTCAGCGGTCGGGACATGAACGCGTGGCGTCACAACCAGGAACCAGCGAGTCGGCAATTCTACCTCAGCTAATTCTTCTCCGATACCCTCTGCGAACGCATTTTTTCCAAAAATAAAAAACGGGACGTCGGCGCCGAGTTTGACCGCGAGCGACTGGAGTTCGGCGCGCGGCAAATCGAGTTGCCACAGGCGGTTCAGCGCGAGCAGCGTCGTCGCCGCGTCGGAGCTGCCGCCGCCGAGACCGGCGCCCATCGGCAGGATCTTGTCGATCTCGATGTCGACGCCGTGCGCGGTGCCCGTATGCGCTTTCAGCAGGTTGGCCGCGCGTACGACGAGATCGCTTTCCTCGGGCACGCCGGGCACGTCGGTGACGCGTGCGACGCGGCCGTCGTCGCGCCGCGTGAAGTGCAGCGTGTCGCCCCAGTTCAGCAGCTGGAATACGCTCTGCAGATCGTGATAGCCGTTCGGGCGGCGACCGGTGATGTGCAGGAACAGGTTGAGTTTCGCGGGCGCCAGGCAGTTGCGCAGCGAGCGGGTCGAATCGGTCATGCGGGTATCGGGGGCTAGGCGCGCGTGCTCACTGATCGAGCACGAGCTTGATGTCGAGCGGCGGCGTCGCGCGCACGAGGTTGACGCGTTTGACGCCCGTGGCCGGGGCATCCGCGTAGGCAAGGTAGTCGATCGTCCAGCCGTCCTGGCGGAGCTGCTTGATGCGCGTGCCGTCGGCCGGGTCGCGCACGGTTTCCGCGGGCGTCGCGGGCGCGGCGCTCGGCAGCAGCCAGTAGCGCAGGCCCGCGAGCGGCAGCTCGAAGCCGAGCGTCTTCTGCATCAGGTCGCCGACGTCCGGCGCATATTGGGTCGGACGGTTCGGCAATTCGAGCGACGCCGCGTGCGGCGTCGCTTTCACGACCGCGAGCGTCTGGCCGAGCGGGCTGCGCAGTTCGAGCGACACGTCGTCGCCGTGTTCCTGCCAGTCGAAGTTGCCGTACACGTTCTGCGGGTTGCCGAGACGATCGTCGTACCGCACCGCGAAGCGGCCGTGGTACGCATGCGTCGCCGCCGTCTGCAGGGCGGCGCCCGCCGGCGTGCCGGCCGACGGCGGCGTGCTCGCGCAGCCGGCGAGCGCGAGCGCCGCGCCGGCCGCGGCGAGCGTACGCCACGCGCGGGAGGACAGGGAAAACATCGGGAACATCCGCATCAGAGGCCGTTGATCTGCAGGCGTTTCAGCGTCTGCACGAGCGTTTCGTTGTCGGGCTCGAGCTTCTGCGCGGCACGCCACGCGTTGCGCGCGTCGTCCTGCGCGCCGCTCTTCCACAGCACCTCGCCGAGATGCGCGCCGATTTCGGCGTTCGGCTGCAGTTCGTATGCACGCTGCAGCACCTTCGTCGCGCCGGCCGTGTCGCCCATCCGGTACTTCACCCAGCCGAGGCTGTCCATGATGTAGGCGTCGTTCGGCGCGAGCGCCATCGCCTTGTCGATCAGCTTGCTGGCCTCGGGCAGGCGCTGGTTGCGGTCGGCGAGCGAATAGCCGAGCGCGTTGTAGGCCTGCGGGTTGTCGGGCTGCGTACGGATCAGCTCGCGCAACTGCTTTTCCATCGTCGCATAGTGGCCCGTCTTTTCGGCCGCCATCGCGTAGTCGTAGCGCAGGTCGGGATCGTCCGGGAAGTCCTGGACGGCCTGCCCGAGCCGCGCCTCCGCTTCCGGATAGCGCTTCGCCGTGAACAGGATCGACGCATCGGTGCGCGCCACCACGGCCGCGTCGCGCGGATCCGTGATCGGCAGGTTGTCGAGCACCTTGCGCGCCTCGTCGGTCTTGCCCTGTTTCTGCAGCAGTTGCGCGCGGGTGATCTGCGCGGGCAGGTAGTGCTGGCTCGTCTGGTCGACCTTGTCGAGCCATTGCGACGCCTGCGCGTCGTTGTTCTGGTCGATCGCGATCTGCGCGAGGTAGATGTAGCCCTGGCCGACGTCGAGATTCGGCTGCTTGTCGCCGAGCTGCACGTACTGCTTCAGGTAGCCGGTCGCCTCGTCGAGCTTCTTCTGCTGGATCTTGATCAGCGCGAGCGCCATCAGCGGCGTCGGATCCTTCGAGTCGAGCTTGCGCATCGTCTCGAACTGCTTCTGTGCGTCGTCGAGACGATCGTCGGCGAGATAGAGCTGCGACAGCGCGAGCCGTGCGTCGCGCGACTTCGGATTCTGCTGAACATACTTCTCGAACGACGCGATGCCCGCCGCGCGTTCCGCCGGCCCCATTTGCGACAGCATCAGCGCCGCCGGCAGGTAATCGGGGCGAATCTGCAGCGCCTGCTTCAGCGACTGCGCGGCGCCGTCCTTGTCGTCGACCGCGAGCTGCTGCCGCGCGATCGCGAGCTGCGCCTCGGGGCGATTCATGTCGTTCTTCAACATGTCCTTCAGCACCGCGAGGCCGCCGACGCGGTCGGGGCCGCGCACGAGCAGCGCCTGCAGCGCGAGGATCGCCGGGCCGCGCGTGTCGCCGGTCGCGCGGGCCAGCTCGCGCGCGAGCATCGGTTGCGCGTCGGCCGGCTTGCCGGCGAGCACCAGCAGCGCGGCGTCGACCTGCGACGCGCGGTTCGAATCCGGTGCGTACTGGCGCCACAGATTCGCGGCGGACAGCGCGTCGGCCGGGCTCTGCGCGCCGAGCGCGATTTCGGTCGCGCGCTGCGCCATGCGCGGATCGCGCGTGTCGCGGGCGAGCGCGAGGTAGGTCTGGTAGGCCGGTGCCGGCTGGTTGCGCTGGAGCGCGACCTCGGCGGCGAGCACCTGGTAGACGATCTGGCTCGTCAGCGGCACGCCGGGGAGATTCTTCTGCTCGTCCGGCATCACATGCTCGAACGCGCCCTGCGGCTCCGCGTCGTCCGAGGCCGGATCCTGCGCGTGGGCCGGAAAGGCGGTGAGGGTCCAGGCGGCAAGCAGCGCGGCACCGATTGCACGGCGGACCGGGAAGGCGCGCGCGCCGCGCACGGCGGCGGGGCGCTTCTGAAGCAGCTTCGAGGGCAGGGTCATGGAAATCCGTTCGATGTTTCAACCGATTGTAACGCGCTCGCTACAATACACGCACGATCGTGATAGGGTCCGCTTACCTGTGGAATCCCCATGCGAATGCCCGAAATCGCCCGTCTCGCGTGCTGCCGGGCGGGCGATTTCGGGCATTCCCGCGTCTCGTTCGGGGGCGCCGCGAGCGCGGCCGTTCTCGTGGCAGCGCTCGCGTTCCTATGTAAACAGACCGTAGCCTCAGACCCGCAAAACATGCCAGAGTTGCCAGAAGTCGAAGTCACGCGCCGGGGCATCGAGCCCTTTGTCGCGGGCCGCCGCGTCGAGCGTGTCGACGTCCGTACCGCGATGTTGCGCTGGCCCGTGCCGGCGGGGCTCGCCGAACAGTTGCGCGCGCGCGAGGTGCTCGCCGTCGAGCGCCGCGGCAAGTACCTGCTGTTCGAGGTCGATGCAGGCTGGTTCATCGTCCATCTCGGGATGACCGGCACGCTGCGCGTGCTGCCCGCAACTGGCGTGCCGGTCGCGGCGAAGCACGACCACATCGACTGGATCTTCGACGAATTCGTGCTGCGGTTCCGCGATCCCCGCCGCTTCGGCGCCGTACTCTGGCATCCGCGCGACGCAGGCGACGTGCATGCGCATCCGCTACTCGCGAGCCTCGGCGTCGAGCCGTTCTCGCCGGCGTTCACTGGCGCGTTGCTGCATGCGCGTACACGCGGCCGCACGGTATCGGTCAAGCAGGCGCTGCTCGCGGGCGACATGGTTGTCGGCGTCGGCAACATCTACGCGTCGGAGAGCCTGTTTCGCGCCGGCATCCGGCCGACGACGGCCGCCGGCAAGGTGTCGCTGCCGCGCTACGAGCGGCTGGCCGATGCGGTACGCGCGACGCTCGCCGACGCGATCGAGCGCGGCGGCAGCACGTTGCGCGATTTCGTCGGCAGCAACGGCGAAAGCGGCTACTTCCAGCTCGACTGCTTCGTCTACGATCGCGCCGGCCAGCCGTGCCGCGTATGCGGCACATCGATCCGCCAGATCGTGCAGGGCCAGCGGTCGACCTATTTCTGCCCGACGTGCCAGCGTTGAAACCCTTTTCCGCCATCAGACAAACTTGAAGCCGCCCCGCATCGCCCCCGCTCCGTTCCCCGTCACGCCGCTGCACGGCACGTTCGCCACGCGTCTCGTCGCGTGGCAGCGCGAGCATGGCCGCCATGACCTGCCGTGGCAGAACACCCGCGATCCGTACCGGATCTGGCTGTCGGAAATCATGCTGCAGCAGACGCAGGTATCGACCGTCATTCCGTATTACACGCGTTTTCTCGACCGCTACCCCGACGTCGCCGCGCTCGCGGCCGCGCCGAGCGACGACGTGATGGCGCTGTGGGCGGGGCTCGGCTACTACTCGCGCGCGCGCAATCTGCACCGCTGCGCGCAGGTCGTCGTCGCCGAGCACGGCGGCGCGTTTCCGGCGACACCCGACGCATTGGCCGAACTGCCGGGCATCGGTCGCTCGACGGCCGCCGCGATCGCGTCGTTTGCGTACGGCGCGCGCGCGACGATCCTCGACGGCAACGTGAAGCGCGTGCTCGCGCGGGTATTCGGTGTCGAGGGCTTTCCGGGCGAGAAGCGCGTCGAGAACGGCATGTGGGCGCTCGCCGAATCGCTGCTGCCCGACGCCGCGAACGCGGCCGACGTGAGCGCGTATACGCAGGGGCTGATGGATCTGGGCGCGACGCTATGCGTGCGCGGCAAACCCGACTGCGCGCGCTGTCCGTTCGCGGGCGACTGCGTCGCGCAATCGACCGGCCGTCAGCGCGAACTGCCGGCCGCGCGGCCGAAGAAGGCCGTGCCGACGCGCAAGACCTGGATGCTCGTGCTGCGCGACGGCGACGCCGTGCTGCTCGAGCGCCGGCCGCCGACCGGCATCTGGGGCGGACTGTGGAGCCTGCCGCAAGCGGACGGCGATGCCGCGCTCGCGGATCTCGCGCGCGGCTTCGGCGGCGGCGGCACGGTGCCGCTCGCGCCGCTCACGCACACGTTCACGCATTTCCGGCTCGAAATCGAGCCGCGGCTGAGCGATCTGACAGAGGGCAAGGGCCTACCGTCGCCGGCGCGGGACGCGGACACCGCATGGGTGCCGCTGAGCCGGCTCGACGCGTACGGCGTGCCGGCGCCCGTGCGCAAGCTGCTCGATGCGCTGAGCGGGCCGCTGCTGTAACGAACGGCGTAGGGCGCGGCGCGGGCCGCGTTCGGGAAGGCGCCTGACTGCCGCGGCTGTGCCGTCGCGCAGGCAGGCGTGCGCCGGGCAGGTGCGCTGCGCGACGGAGCCTGCGGCGTTACAGCCAGCCGTGCCGGTCGAGCACGTGGTGCACGGCGTCGATGCGCGCGCCGACGTCCGGAAACTCCATCAGCTTCTGCCGCGCGCGCAGGTCGAGCGGCAGCAGTTCCGCGAGGCGATTCGATACCCAGCTCGGATCGTCGAGGCGGAACGGTTCGCCGAACGGCATTTTCTCCGGATCCGACTTCTTCAGCGCGTCGATGATGCGCTCGAGCACCTCGGCGCACGAGCCGAACTGCGCGAGCGCCTGTTCGCCTTCGAGCGGGATGTCGTCGGGCAGCGGCTCCGCGATGCCGACCAGCAGCCCGTTGCTTTCGACGCGATACGACAGCAGCTCGAAACGCTGCGTGCCGACCGCCTGCAGATACAGCATCCCGAACTCGCCGGTATCGCACTCGGTGATGCGCGCCATGCAGCCGATGGTTTCGGGCACCGACACCGCGCCGTCCTGCGCGACTTCGGGCCCGCTCTTGAGCAGGCACACGCCGAACGGCGCATCGTCGCGCAGGCATGCGCGCGACATGTCGAGATAGCGCGCCTCGAACACCTTGAGCGGGAGCAGCCCTCCCGGAAACAGCACCGTGTGCAGCGGAAACAGCGGCAGGTCGATCAGGGTGGTCGAGAGGGAGGACATGGCGCGCGGGCGTGGGGGCGGGTGTCGCTAGGGTCGATCGACCTCGGAGACGAGCCGCGACGACGCGTCGACATCCACTGGCGCGTCACGATGCCGCACGATCACGTTCGCGTCGCGCGCGAGGCGCGCGGCGAGCGTTTCCGCGATGAACACCGAGCGATGCTGGCCGCCCGTGCAGCCGATGGCGACGGTCAGGTAGCTGCGGTTGTCATCGCGGAAGTGCGGTAGCCATTTCATCAGGAACGCATGGATGTCGTCGATCATCTGATGGACGATCGGCAGTGCGTCGAGAAAGGCGATGACCGGCTGGTCGAGCCCGGTGAGCGGGCGCAACTGGTGGTCGTAGTACGGGTTCGGCAACGCGCGCACGTCGAACATCAGGTCGGCGTCGAGCGGCACGCCGCGCTTGAAGCCGAACGATTCGAACATCACCATCAGGTCGTTGTTCTTCTGCTCGATGAAGCGCTTGACCCAGGTGCGCAGCGCGTTCGCGCGCAGCGTGCTGGTATCGATCTGGTGGCCGAATTCGGCGAGCGGCGCGACGAGCTCGCGCTCGCGCTCGATCGCTTCCTCGAGCGACGACAGCAAGCCGACGTCCGCATCGTGCGACCGCGAGCCGGACAACGGATGGCGGCGGCGCGTTTCGGAGAAGCGCTGGATCAGCGCCTGGGTGCTCGCGTTGAGGAACAGCACGCGCACGTCGTGCTCGCGGGACAGCTCGCGGATCAGGCCGGGCATTTCATCGAGCGACGCGCTGGAGCGCGCGTCGATCGCGACCGCAAGCCGGCGCTGGCCGTCCTGGGCGAGGTAGCGGGCGAGTTCGGGGAGCACGTGCGGCGGCAGGTTGTCGACGCAGTAATAGCCTGCGTCTTCGAGCGCGTTCAGCGCGACGGACTTGCCTGAGCCGGAGATGCCGGTAATGAGGACGATGCGCATGGGAACGGAGAATCCTGACGTTTCATCATAGCACCGGCTCGACGCGTCGGCGTTGCGCGGCCGGGCGCGTGCGGGTTACACCAGTTTGCCGGGGAACTGACTGTCGGGATCCTGCATCGCGAGTCGTTGTCGATCCATGAAATCGCGCAACGTGTCGATTCCGCGCAACTGCAGGATCGTGTTCCGGACGGCCGCCTCGACGAGCACCGCGAGGTTGCGGCCGGCCGCGACCTGGATCGTGACCTTGCTGATCGGCAAACCGAGCACGTCGACGGTCTGACTTTCGAGCGGCAGGCGCTGGAATTCGCCGTCGGGGCGCCGCACGAGCTGGACGATCAGCTTCAGCTTCATTTTCCGTCGCACCGCGGTTTCACCGAAGATCGTCTTGATGTCGAGCAGGCCGAGGCCACGCACTTCGAGCAGATTCTGCAGCAGCGGCGGGCAGCGCCCTTCGACGAAATCGGGGCCAAGACGGACGAAGTCGACCGCGTCGTCGGCGACGAGGCCGTGCCCGCGGCTGATCAGCTCGAGGCCGAGCTCGCTCTTGCCGAGGCCCGAATCGCCGGTCAGCAGCACGCCCATCCCGAGGATGTCGAGGAACACGCCGTGCAGCGTCGCGCGCGGCGCGAGGATGCGCGACATGTAGAGCCGCAGGCTGTCGATCACCGCGGCCGCCGACATCGGCGTCGTGAACAGCGGCGTGGACGAGCGCGTGCAGCGCAGCACCAGTTCGGGCGGCGCCGCGGCGCCACCGGCGACGACGAGGAACGGCGGTTCGAGCGCGATCAGCTCGGCCATGTGGCGCGAGCGGTCTTCGTCGGTCTGTCGCTGGTAGTAGTCGATTTCGGCTTCGCCGAGCACCTGGATCCGGTTCGGATGGATCAGGTTCAGGTGGCCGACGAGGTCGGCGCTCGACGTTGCGTTGCCGACCGTGTCGGCCGAAAAGCCGCGTTCCCAGCCTTCATGCCCCGTCAGCCAGCTCAGTTTCAGCGTGGCTGCGTTGTCGTCGAAGATGCTCTGGGCGTTGATGCTGGACGTATCCATGACTCTCGTCACTCCAATGGGCCGGTGCGGGCGCGCGGCGACGGACGTCGCCATGCCGGGCCGGCGCCGGGCGGCCCTGGACGGCGACGCGTGCCGCCTGGTACGGGGAAATATTCCGCCCGGAACAACTCAAGGTTGCCACTGAGTGAGCAGGCGATGCAACTCGGCGATATCCGTTTCGTTGTGCAGACGCTCGCGTGCGTCGCGATCGGACAGCAGTTGCGCGATTTCCGACAGGATCTCGAGGTGCTGCTGGGTAGCTTGCTCGGGGACGAGCAGGAAGATCAGAAGGCCGACCGGCTGGCCGTCGGGCGCTTCGAACGGGATCGCATCGGCGAGGCGGACGAACGCGGCGAGCGGGTGCTTGAGGCCCTTGATGCGGCCGTGCGGAATCGCGACACCTTCGCCGAGCCCGGTCGAACCGAGGCGCTCGCGTGCGAACAGGTTGTCCGTGACGGTGCTGCGGCCGATGCCGTTCTGATTCTCGAACATCAGCCCGGCTTGTTCGAAGACGCGTTTCTTGCTGGTGACCGAGAGGTCGATGACGACGTTCTCTATGGGCAGGATTTTGGCTAGGCGATTCATGTTGGCAGGCGATTGGGCGGCCTGGGGTCTCCTTGCGGCGGCGGACTGATTTTCCATGTTCGGCGATATCAAGGCATGTGGCATGGCAACCTGCAACGCCGCTACCGCATCCAACACCCCCCGGCGATAACCGGAACATTATAGAGCACAGCCGCGTGCGTGGCGCAGCACGGACCGACCGGTTGCACCTTCGCGCGGAGTCGCAAAAAAAACGCCCGGCGAACCGGGCGGCGTGCGTGTTGCAGTGACGGTTATTGCGGCGGCAGTTCGATCTGGTCGATCGACGGCTGCAGCTTGATCGGGTCGTGCGCGTGCGTTTGCAGGCGCTCCATGTGCTTGACGACCTGGCGATCCAGCTTGTCGATCAGCAGATCGATCGCGGCGTACAGGTTGCCGTTCGCGCTTTCGACGAAGATGTCCTTGCCCTTCAGGTGCAGATTGATTTCCGCGCGCTGCTGCTTGTCCTTTTCCTTGTGGTTGTCGACCGAGAGGATCACAGTGCCATCGATCACCTGATCGCTATGCCGTAGCACCCGGTCCAGCTTGGTGATCACGTATTCGCGAATTGCAGGCGTGACTTCGAGATGATGTCCACTGATCTTCAGGTTCATAGTGCTTCTCCAAGCGAGTGACCACCCGGCCGCATCGAGGCGGCGCTCCGGTCGACTTGCCCGTGCCGCACGAGGCGGCGTATCGCGGACAGGTCGCCCGGCCTGTTCCCCGTGTGCGCGGTGGCCGGAACACGCCTGCCGCCGGGCAGGCAGCAGGCTTAAAGAGACTTGCGCAGATTCACTGCCGGGATCTTGAGGGCTTCGCGATATTTCGCAACCGTGCGGCGCGCGACCACGAAACCCTGTTCTGCCAGCAGCTCGGCAATGCGGCTGTCCGAAAGTGGCGATTTTGGGTCTTCAGCTCCTATCAGTTGCTTGATGAGGGCTCGGATGGCGGTCGACGAGGCGGCGCCACCGGTGTCGGTCGAAACGTGAGATCCGAAGAAGTACTTAAATTCGAGCGTCCCGAACGGGGTCAGCATGTACTTCCCGGTTGTCACACGGCTGACAGTCGACTCGTGTAGGCCCAGCGTATCAGCTATTTCCCGCAAAACCAAGGGGCGCATGGCAATTTCACCGTGCGCAAAGAAATTCTTCTGACGCTCGACAATAGCCTGCGCGACACGCAGGATCGTGTCGAAACGCTGCTGGATGTTTTTGATCAGCCAGCGCGCTTCCTGAAGCTGCTGCTTCAGCGATCCGGCCGACGGATCGCCGCGGCTGTTGCGCAGGATGTTCGCGTACAGGTTGTTGATCCGCAGGCGCGGCACGACCTCCGGATTGAGCTCCGCGAGCCATCCCTGGCCGGCCTTCTTCACGATGATGTCGGGCACGACGTAGTCGGCCTCGGCCTTGCCGTATGCGGCGCCGGGGAACGGCTCGAGCGAGCGGATCAGCGCGTGCGCGTCGCGCAGCGCGTCGTCGCTCGCCTTCAGGTGCTTGCGCAACCGTGTGAAGTCGCGGGCGGCGAGCAGTTCGAGATGCTGCGACACGATGTCGAGCGCGAGCGTGCGCGTCGGGGACGGATCGAGACGCAGCAACTGCAGCTTCAGGCATTCGGAGGCCGAGCGCGCGCCGACGCCGGCCGGGTCGAAGCTGTGCAGCAGCGCGAGCGCCGCGTTCAGTTCGTCGCAGTCGATTTCCAGTTCGGGCGGCAGGTCGGCGAGCACTTCGTCGAGCGTGGCGGTCAGGTAGCCGTCGTCGTCGAGCGATTCGATCAGGAACATCACGAGCGCGCGATCGCGCGGGCCGGCCTGCGTGACGCGCAACTGCGCGGACAGGTGGTCGCGCAGCGACGTCGCGGCTTCCTGCACCTGCAGCGGCGGCAGGTCGTCGTCGTCGGACGCGCCGCCCGAGCGGCCGTATTCGTCGAGGTTCCACTGCGGGCCGTCGTTGCCGTCGCTGGACCCGTAACCGTCGTATTCGTCGGCGCCGGCCGGCTCATCGCGCTCCGCGCGATCGCTTGACGTGCCGCTGCCGTTCGTCGCGGCGGGCTCGGTGTTCTGTGCGGGCGGCGTCTGCGCGATCAGCGATCCGTCCGCCGCGACGCGCAGCGGGCTCGCGATCCATTCGTCGTCGTTCTCGAGCAGCGGGTTTTGCGCGACGGCCATCGCGACTTCCTGCTGCAATTCGAGCGTCGACAACTGCAGGAGCCGGATCGACTGCTGCAGCTGCGGCGTCAGCGCCAGATGTTGCGACAGGCGAAGTTGGAGGCTGGCTTTCATGGCAAGGAGGGAGTCATACCGGCAGTTTGCCACGACCCAGGCGCATTGAGCCATCCGCGATTACGCGCGGCGCGCCGCCTGGCCGCGGGCGTGGATGCAAGCGGGGCGCGGCTCCGCGCGGCGATGCCGGGCGGGGTGCAGCCAGCCACGAGGAGAAAGTTACATGCGGAAGTG
The DNA here is from genome assembly GCF_001523445.1 of Burkholderia sp. ABCPW 11. Taxonomy (NCBI): domain Bacteria; kingdom Pseudomonadati; phylum Pseudomonadota; class Betaproteobacteria; order Burkholderiales; family Burkholderiaceae; genus Burkholderia; species Burkholderia sp. ABCPW 11. Next base: position 123,374 of record NZ_LOVM01000098.1, read on the forward strand.
TTCGCCGAGGTACACGCGGCGCACGCTTTCGTTTTCGATGATTTCGCTCGGCGCGCCGGCGGCCAGCACCGAACCGTCGCTGATGATGTACGCGTGGTCGCAGATGCCGAGCGTTTCGCGGACGTTGTGGTCCGTGATCAGCACGCCGATGTTGCGCTGCTTCAGGAACTTGACGATCTTCTGGATCTCGAGCACCGCGATCGGGTCGACGCCGGCGAACGGTTCGTCGAGCAGGATGAAGCTCGGGTTGGTCGCGAGCGCGCGCGCGATTTCGACGCGGCGCCGTTCGCCGCCCGACAGCGACAGCGCGGGGTTCTCGCGCAGATGGCCGATCTGCAGCTCGTCGAGCAGCGCTTCGGTGCGCGACGAGATCGCGTCCTTCGACAGCCGCTTGCCGTCTTCGCCGTGCTGCAGCTCGAGCACCGCGCGGATGTTCTCCTCGACGGTCAGCTTGCGGAACACGGACGCCTCTTGCGGCAGGTACGACAGGCCGAGCGACGCGCGCTTGTGGATCGGCAGCAGGCCGATCGAGCTGCCGTTCAGCGAGATCTCGCCTGCGTCCGTCGGCACGAGGCCGACGATCATGTAGAACGACGTGGTCTTGCCGGCGCCGTTCGGGCCGAGCAGGCCGACGACCTCGCCGCTCTTCACGTCGAGCGACACGTCCTTGACGACCGTGCGCGAGCCGTAGCGCTTCTTCAGGTTGCGGACGACGAGCGAGCTCGTGGTGCCGGCCGGCTGGCGGTTCGGGAGCGCGTTCATTGGCCGGGCGCTCCCTGGATCGTGGTCGACGGCGACAGCTTGGCCGGCGCCCCGTTCAGCGGCGCGGGGCCGCCGTTCTTCGGCGACAGCATCGCGCGCACGCGGCCGTTCGGGTTGCCCGGCGCCGCGACGTCCTTGCCGCCCTTCGCGGTGTAGAAGTCGCGCTGGCCGTCATACGTGATCACGCTGCCGTGCACGGTATCGGCGACGGTCGACGTGCCCTGCAGGCGGCGCACGGTCGCGGCGGTGGTCAGCGTGGTCAGGTCCTGCTTGCCGTCGTAGTCGATGCGCTCGGCGTCGCCGTCGATGTATTCGTCGAGGCCTTCGCGCTTCTGGCGGAACGTCGCGTGCTTCTTGCCGCTGCCGAACGAGGTGGCGTACTGGTAGCCTTCCGGGTCCTGGCGCACTTCGACGCGATCGCCCTTGATGATGATCGTGCCCTTCGTGATCACGACGTTGCCGGTCGCGACCGTGACCTGCTTCAGATCGTCGTAGGTCAGATTGTCGGCCTCGACGTTGATCGGCTTGTTCTGGTCGGCCTTCTCGGCATGGGCGAGCGGCGCCAGCCCGACGAGCGGGAGCGCCACGAGCGTCGCGGCGAGCGCGGCGCGGACGGCGCGCGCAGCGCCGCCGGAAATCTGTCGAGGGAACGGTTCGTTCATGCAGTCACGTGAGGGATGCGTCACTTGGGTTGACCTTTCGAGCCGCCGGACGTGTCCGCCGCGGCGATCGTGCCGCGCACGTTGCCGTAAAGCTCGATGACCCGGGTGACGTTGTTGTACTTCATGCCGTCGGTCGCGTTGACGAGCGACAGGCCGCGCTGAAGTTTAACCGGCTTTTCGGTCTGGATCACATCGTCATTGACGAAGATCCGGAAATGCTGGGAATCGGCCTGCATCTGCGGATCGCCGCCGCCGGCCGCGCGCAGGATGCGCGCATCGTCGTACAAATCGACGATCGACACGTCGCCGTTGACGGTGCCGCGCTTCGCGGTGGTCGTCACGACGGGCTTGCCGGGCTGGAACGCGCGCATGGCCGGATCGGTCAGGTCGCTGCTTTCGGTGTCTTCGTAATGGACCAGCTTCGCGGCCGTCAGCCGGTACTGGGTCGTGCCGGACTGGTCGAGCTCGGTGACCGAGAAGTTGTCCGCGAAGTAGTCGGGCGTATGGCGCTTCGGCTGCGCGGCGCCCTCGCCGGGCGGCGGCAGCGTGGCCTGCAGCAGCCACCAGGTGACGCCCGCGAGCGCGGCGACCGCGGCGAGCGGCAGCATCTGGGTCCAGCGGAAATGCGTGCTCATCGGTCAGGCTCCGCAGGCGGCGGCGAGCAGCGCGTCGTAGCGGCGCTGCGCGCGCAGGATCGCATCGCAGACCTCGCGCACGGCGCCGTGGCCGCCGCGGGCTTCGGCGACCCAGTGCGCACGGGCGATCACCTCGGGGTGCGCGTTCGCGGGGGCTGCTGCGAAGCCGCAGCGCAGCATGACCGGCAGGTCGGGCCAGTCGTCGCCCATGTAGCCGCAGGCGTCGGCCGTCAGGCCGAGCGACGCGATCAGGTCGGCGAACACGGCGAGCTTGTTCTCGACGCCCTGGAACAGGTGCGCGATCTTCATTTCCTTCGCGCGCGCCGCGACGATGTCCGAGCGGCGGCCCGTGATGATCGCGGTCGCGATGCCGGCTTCGCCGAGCAGCTTCACGCCGTGGCCGTCGAGCGAATTGAACGACTTCATCGCGTCGCCGGCCGCTGTAAACAACAGGCCGCCGTCGGTCAGTACGCCGTCGACGTCGAAAATCATCAGCTTCACGCGGCTCGCGCGTTCGGCCGCAGTCAGCGCTGCGCTCATCAGATCACCTTCTTCGAAAACAGGTCGTGCATGTTCAGCGCGCCGATCAGCGCGCCGTCGGCATCGACGACCAGCATCTGGTTGATCCGGTGGCGCTCCATCAGTTCCACGGCCTCGACCGCCAGGTGATCCGGCGCGATCGTGCGCGGGTCGCGCGTCATGACTTCGGTGATCGGCAGCGAGCGGAAGTCGCCGTCGCGCGCGAGCACGCGGCGCAGGTCGCCGTCCGTGAAGATGCCGACGACCTTGCCGTCGGCGTCGACCACGGCCGTCATGCCGAGGCGCTTCGCGGTGATCTGGAACAGCGCGTCCGACAGCGTCGCGTTCAGCCCGACGGACGGGACGTCGTCGCCCGAGCGCATCACGTCGCGCACGTAGGTGAGCAGGCGCCGGCCGAGCGCGCCGCCCGGGTGCGAGCGCGCGAAATCTTCCGAGCCGAAGCCGCGCGCGTCGAGCACGGCGACGGCGAGCGCGTCGCCGAGCGCGAGCGCGGCGGTCGTGCTCGCGGTGGGCGCGAGGTTCAGCGGGCACGCTTCCTTCGACACCGCGGCGTTCAGGTTCACGTCGGCGAGCGTGCCGAGGCTCGACCCCGCGCGGCCCGTGATCGCGATCAACTTCGCGCCGATCCGCTTCACGAGCGGCAGGATCGCGACGAGCTCTTCCGATTCGCCGGAATAGGAGATGCCGATGAAGACGTCGTCGGAGGTGACCATCCCGAGGTCGCCGTGGCTGGCCTCGGCAGGGTGGACGAAGAAGGCCGGCGTACCGGTGCTGGCCAGCGTGGCCGCGATCTTGCGGGCGATATGCCCCGATTTGCCGATCCCGGAGACCACGACGCGGCCGCGGCAGCCGAGCAGCAGCGCAACGGCCTGGACGAAGCCGCCGTCGAGCTGGTCGCGCAGCGCGCGCACGGCGTCCGCCTCGATGTCGAGCACGTCGCGGGCGAGCGCGAGCGCCCGATCATCATTGATTTTCGCTATCATGCGCGGAGTATAGCAAAGGCGTTTGTTCGCCGCGCCGCGCCTTCGGACTCGTCCGATGTCGCCTGCCCACCGCCACCACCCGCGCCCGCATTGCCGTGGCCCCGACGAACGAGGACGCTTCGCCTGTGATTTCCCCGCTCGAAATGACCCTGCTGCTGCTGCTGGCCTCGGTGGTGGGCGTCGTCGTATTCCGCTCGCTGAACCTGCCGCCGATGCTCGGCTACCTGACCGTCGGCATCCTGGTCGGCCCGCACGCATTCGGCGTCGCGGCAGATCTCGAACGGGCCGAGCACCTCGCGGAATTCGGCGTGGTGTTCCTGATGTTTTCGATCGGCCTCGAATTCTCGCTCGCGAAGCTGAGGGCGATGCAGCGGCTCGTGTTCGGGCTCGGCCTGCTGCAGGTCGTCGCGACCCTCGTGCTCGCGCTCGTGCTCGGCGTGCTGTTCGAGCGCTGGGTGCACATCACGTGGCAGGGCAGCATCGCGCTCGGCGGCGCGCTCGCGATGTCGTCGACGGCGATCGTGTCGAAGATGCTCGCCGAGCGGCTCGAGATCGAGACGGAGCACGGCCGCAACATCTTCGGCGTGCTGCTGTTCCAGGATCTCGCGGTCGTGCCGCTGCTGATCGTGATCGCCGCGTTCGGCGCCGAATCGTCGAAGGATCTCGCGATCACGCTCGGTTTCGCGGCGGTCAAGATCGTGATCGCGCTCACGCTGCTGCTGGTCATCGGCCAGCGTTTCATGACGCGCTGGCTCAACGTCGTCGCGCGGCGCCGCTCGCAGGAGCTGTTCGTGCTGAACCTGCTGCTCGTCACGCTCGGCGCCGCGTTCGTCACCGACCGCTTCGGCCTGTCGCTCGCGCTCGGCGCGTTCATCGCGGGGATGCTCATTTCCGAGACGCCGTTCCGCCATCAGGTGGAAGAGGACATCAAGCCGTTCCGCGACGTGCTGCTCGGCCTGTTCTTCGTGACGACGGGGATGCTGCTCGATCCGCGCGTGATCTGGGAGCATCCGTTGATCGTGCTCGGCTTTTTCGTCGGGCAGATCCTGTTCAAGGCGACGATGATCGCGGGGCTCGCACGGCTGTTCGGCGCGACGCCGGGCGTGGCGATGCGCACGGGGATCGGCCTCGCGCAGGCCGGCGAATTCGGCTTCGTGCTGCTGAACCTGATCCTCGACCGGCATCTCGTCGACTCGACGCTGCTGCAGGCGATCCTCGCATCGATGCTGCTGTCGATGCTCGCCGCGCCATTCCTGATCCAGAACGCCGACCGCATCGTGATGCGGCTGTCGTCGACGGAGTGGATGCAGCAATCGCTGCAGATGACGCGGATCGCGACGCAAAGCCTCAAGCAGCGCGGCCACGTGATCATCTGCGGCTATGGCCGCGCGGGCCAGAACCTGGCGCGCATGCTCGAGCAGGAAGGCATTTCGTACGTCGCGCTCGACCTCGATCCCGATCGCGTGAGCGCGGCCGCGACGGCCGGCGAATCGGTCGTGTTCGGCGACGCGGCGCGCCGCGAGTCGCTGCTCGCGGCCGGTATCCACCGTGCGGCGGCCGTCGCGATCACCTACGCGAACACGCCGTCCGCGCTGCGCGTGCTGCACCACGTGCACGAGCTCGAGCCGACGCTGCCGGCGATCGTGCGCACGGTCGACGATGCCGATCTGGAGAAGCTGCTCGCAGCCGGCGCGACCGAGGTGATTCCGGAGATCGTCGAGGGCAGCCTGATGCTCGCGTCGCATACGCTGGTGCTGGTCGGCGTGCCGATGCGCAAGGTCGTGCGGCGCGTCGAGGAGATGCGCGACGAGCGCTACAGCCTGCTGCGCGGCTATTTCCGCGGCGCGGACGATGCGGACGACGACGATCACGAGCAGGTGCGGCTACAATCGGTGCCGGTCGATGCGCGCGCGGACGCGGTCGGGCGTTCGCTGGAAGAACTCGGGCTGTACGCGCTCGGGCTGGAAGTCACCGCGATCCGCCGGCACGGTATTCGCGGCGTCGAACCCGATCCGCAAACCAAGCTGCGCGCGAGCGACATCGTGGTGCTGCGCGGGCTGCCCGAGGCGCTCGCGCTCGCGGAGGAGCGGTTGTCGCGCCATCGGCGCGATCCGCCCGCCGCGGCCGCGTGAGCCGCGATTCGCAACCTGACCCGTATTGATCAGAAACGGTGCCCGATCTTCGCGCACCGTTTTTTTCGGAGAGTTTCATGCCGCATTCGTCGTCGGGCGCACCGCTCGATCCGGTCGCCTTCATCCATAGCCAGATCCGCACGGTGCCCGACTGGCCGCAGCCGGGCGTGCAGTTCCGCGACATCACGACGCTGCTGCAGAGCCCGAAGGCGCTGCGCATCCTCGTCGACCTGTTCGTCGAACGCTATGTCGATGCGAAGCTCGATTACGTCGCGGGCCTCGACGCGCGCGGCTTCATCATCGCGCCGATCGTTGCGTACGAGCTGAGCGTCGGCTTCGTGCCGATCCGCAAGGTCGGCAAGCTGCCGTACAAGACCCGTTCGGAATCGTACGACCTCGAATACGGCAGCGCGACGGTCGAGATCCACGAAGATGCGTGCCGCCCCGGCGACCGCGTGATCATCATGGACGACCTGATCGCGACCGGCGGCACGATGATGGCGGGGCGCAACCTGCTGCAGCGGCTCGGCGCGGTGGTCGTCGAAGGCGCGGCGATCATCGACCTGCCCGATCTCGGCGGCTCCGCGCTGCTGCGCAACGCCGGCCTGCCCGTCTATACCGTTACCGAATTCTCCGGCCACTGAACGCCGGTCCGCCCCGGGGTACCGCCCCGGCTTGCCCGGTTCACCCGGGTCACGCTACGCAGCGAGGTCACGATGCCCAACTTCATGCTGTTTCTCGCCACGTCGATCGCGATCACGCTCGCGCCGGGGCCCGACAACCTGCAGGTGCTCGCACGCGGCATCTCGCAGGGCCGCGCGGCCGGCTTCGTCGCCGCGCTCGGCTTCACGGCGGGGATCCTGTTCCACACGACGCTCGCGGCGCTCGGCGTCGCGGCCGTGCTGCGTTCGTCGCCGGTCGCGTTCCAGATCCTGAAGCTCGCGGGCGCCGCGTACCTCGTGTGGATCGGTATCAAGGCGCTGCGCAGCCAGGGCCTCGCGAATGCGCATGCGCGCCCGCCGCAGCCGCTCGGCGCGATTTTCCGGCAGAGCGTGATCGGCAACCTGATGAACCCGAAGGTCACGCTGTTCTTCGTCGTGTTCCTGCCGCAGTTCGTCGATCCGCACGGCGCGCAGGGCGTGACGCTGCAGATGTTCGAGCTCGGCGCGCTGTTCATGCTGCAGACGGCCGCGGTCTTCTCGCTGTTCGGCGTCGGCGCGGGCATGATCGGCGCGTGGCTGAAGCGTCGCCCGAAGGCCGGCGTGTGGCTCGACCGGATCGCCGGCGCGACGTTCATCGCGATCGGCATCCGGGTCGCGCTGAAGGATTGAGCGCGATGACGTTTCCCTGCATCGCGGCCGCGCGCCGCTTCGATCCGGCCGCGCACCTGCGCTTCGAGATCGCCGGCCAGGCGGTCGGCTGGGTGCGCCGCCGGGACGTCGCGAAGCTCGCGCGCTGGCCCGACGTGTTCGAGCTGACCGGCGAGCGGGTCGTGCTGTCGGCGCGCTACGATTCGGTCGACGCGCGCAGCATGGCGCTCGCCAGCGCGATCGGCGCGCTCGCCGCCGAAGGCGCGATTCCCGGCTGGCGCGACGAGATCTATGCGATACGCAACCGCTTCGACGATCTGCCGCTCGCGTACATCGAGCGCGCCGCTTCGCGCTTCTTCGGCACGCAGACCTATGCGGTGCACGTGAACGGCATCGTAGAATACGCGGTTACGCCGGGCGAGCCGGCCGCCGCGGCCACGCCGAAGCTGTGGCTCGGCCGCCGCAGCGCGACCAAGGCCACGGACCCCGGCATGCTCGACAACGTCGTCGCCGGCGGGATCGGCTGGGGGCTGGGCGTTCACGAGACGCTCGCGAAGGAATGCTGGGAAGAAGCCGGCATTCCGGCCGACCTGGCGGCGCGTGCGATCGCGGGCCGCGCGGTACAGGTGCTGAACGCGCTGCCGGAAGGCACGCAGTCTGAACTGATCTTCGTGTACGACCTGCCGCTGCCGCACGACTTCGCGCCGCGCAACCAGGACGGCGAAGTGGCCGAACACCTGCTGGCCGGCGTGCCGGAGGTGATCGGCTGGTTGCGCGAAGGCCGCGCGACGATGGATGCGAGCCTCGCGACGCTCGATACGCTGCTGCGCCACCGCTGGATTCCGGCGGCCGACGCGGCCGGCATCGACGCGCTGTTCGTACCGGCCGCGTGACGCGCGCCGCGCGGCGCGAACGGGCAATTTGACGAATACGGAAACAATGGGAGTAGCGGTCATGCCGACCGATCACAGCTTTATCTTGAAACTGTCGTGCCCCGACCGGCACGGCATCGTCCATGCGGTCTCGGGCTTCCTGTTCGAGCGCAGCAACAACATCCTCGATTCCGCGCAGTTCGGCGACAGCCGCACCGGCGAGTTCTTCATGCGCGTGCACTTCGAGCAGGACGGCGGCGGCGTGGATGCCGCGTCGGCGCTCGACACGCTTCGCAAGGAATTCGCGCCGCTTGCCGAACAGTTCTCGATGCGCTGGGAGCTGCACGATGCGGCCGTGAAGCCGCGCGTCGTGATCATGGTGTCGAAGATCGGCCACTGCCTGAACGACCTGCTGTTCCGCTATCGCACCGGCCAGTTGCCGATCGAGATTCCGGCGATCGTGTCGAATCACAAGGAGTTCTATCAGCTCGCCGCGAGCTACAACATTCCGTTCCATCACTTCCCGCTGGTCGGCGGGTCGTCCGATGCCGCGAAGGCGGCGCAGGAAGCGCGCGTGCTGGAAGTGATCGACGAGCATCAGGCCGATCTCGTCGTGCTCGCGCGCTACATGCAGATCCTGTCGCCGAACATGTGCGAGCAGCTCGCCGGGCGCGCGATCAACATCCACCATTCGTTCCTGCCGAGCTTCAAGGGCGCGAAGCCTTACTACCAGGCGTTCGACCGCGGCGTGAAGCTGATCGGCGCGACCGCGCACTACGTGACGACCGATCTCGACGAAGGCCCGATCATCGAGCAGGAAGTCGAGCGCGTCGACCACAGCATGACGCCCGACCAGCTGACCGCGATCGGCCGCGACGTCGAGTGCGTGACGCTCGCGCGCGCGGTGAAGTGGCACGTCGAGCACCGGATCGTGCTGAACGGGACGAAGACGGTCGTGTTCCGCTGATCGGCCAACCCGAACAGCGGGTTCCGGAAGCAAAAATGCCGCGCCCTTCACCGGGCGCGGCATTTTTTTCGCCGTTGGCGAGCGGGCGGCTTCAGATCAGCCGCAGCAGGTACAGCTCGCGTTTCAGGTACGCATAGAAGATCGGCGCGGCGATCACGCCCGGCAGCCCGAACGCGGCTTCCATGATCAGCATCGCCAATAGCAGCTCCCACGCGCGCGACTCGATCTGGCCGCCAATGATCTTCGCGTTCAGGAAATATTCGAGCTTGTGGATGACCACGAGGAACGCGAGCGACGCGATCGCGGTGCCCATGCTGACCGACAGCGACACCGCGACGATCAGCGTGTTCGAGATCAGGTTGCCGATCACGGGCAGCAGGCCGACGATGAACGTGACGAGCACAAGCGTTTTCGACAGCGGCAGCCGCTGGTGGAAGATCGGCAGCGCGACGAGCAGGTAGATGCCGGTGAAGGCCGCGTTGATCGCCGAGATCTTGATCTGCGCGAACACGATGCGGCGGAACGCATCGGCGAAGCGCGACACGCGTGTGACGAGCGCGGTCGACAGCGGCCGGCGCACCTTGCCCTGCTCGACGCCGATCGCGATCATCGCGCCGATGATCATCCCGAACAGCACGTGGCCGAAGCCGCGCGCGACGCTCTTGCCGCTTTGCTGGAGCTGGTCCATGTGCGAATGCATCAGCACGGCCGCCTTCGTCTTCATCTGTTCGACGTCGACGGGCAGCAGATTGGCGATCCACGCCGGCGTGCGCGCGCGCGTCTGCTCGACGATCTGCATCAACTGGTCGAGCAAGCTCTGCAGGTTCGGCACCGTGTGCTCGAAATGCTCGATGATGCCGATCGTCAGGCCGGTGAGCCCGCCGACGATCGCGATCGACAGCAGCACGACGGCGACCCAGCGCGCGCGCATGCTCGTGGTATGGCGTTCGATCACGGGCGCGATCGTGTGGATCAGCTGATAGACGAGCAGGCCGGCCAGCATCCCGCCGAGCAGCCGGAGCTCGAGGACGAGCCACATCATGACGAGCGCGAAGAGATAACTGCCGATCTCGAGCGCCGACAGCTTCGGCAGGCTCAAGTCGCTCGTCAGCCGCACGCTGCGCAGGTGCGGCTCGCGGTTCTGCGTGTCGCGCGACTCTTGTTGCTTCTCCATCGTGGATTCCTGTCCCTCGGTGTGTCGTGCCGCGCAGCGCGAGGCAGAGCGCCGGTCGCCCGATGCCGGTCGCCCGATGCTGCACCGGATTGGTGCGGATGGCGAACCTTACGACCGTAAAGTATAGCTGCCATTATGGTCCGCAAACGGGCCGTTTGGCGCGTGGTGTAAACGCAGAAGGGAAAACGAGGGGGCGGCCTGCCGTCGACACGCGCGCGGCTGGGCCGCCGCGCGCGGGGAAGGGCGGAACCGGCGGAACGGCGTCAGCCGGCCGCGACTTTGCGGGTCGGACGCTTGAGCAGCGGCGCGAGGTACTTGCCGGTGAAGCTCGCCTTCGTCTTCGCGACCTGCTCGGGCGTGCCCTGCGCGATGATCTGGCCGCCGCCGGCGCCGCCTTCGGGGCCGAGGTCGATCACCCAGTCGGCCGTCTTGATCACGTCGAGGTTGTGCTCGATGATCACGACCGTGTTGCCCTGGTCGCGCAGCCGGTGGATCACTTCCAGCAGCAGCGCGATGTCGTGGAAGTGCAGGCCGGTGGTCGGCTCGTCGAGGATGTACAGCGTGCGGCCGGTGTCGCGCTTGCTCAGCTCCAGCGACAGCTTCACGCGCTGCGCCTCGCCGCCCGACAGCGTCGTGGCCGACTGGCCGAGGCGGATGTAGCCGAGGCCGACGTCGAGCAGCGTCTTCAGCTTGCGCGCGATGACCGGCACCGCGCTGAAGAACTCGTACGCGTGCTCGACCGTCATGTCGAGCACTTCGCTGATGTTCTTGCCCTTGTACTGCACTTCGAGCGTTTCGCGGTTGTAGCGCTTGCCGTGGCACACGTCGCACGGCACGTAGACGTCCGGCAGGAAGTGCATCTCGACCTTCAGCACGCCGTCGCCCTGGCACGATTCGCAGCGGCCGCCCTTCACGTTGAACGAGAAGCGGCCCGGATCGTAGCCGCGCTCCTTCGCGGTCGGCACGCCCGAGAACAGCTCGCGGATCGGTGTGAACAGGCCCGTGTACGTGGCCGGGTTCGAGCGCGGCGTGCGGCCGATCGGCGACTGGTCGACGTTGATCACCTTGTCGAAGTGCTCGAGGCCCTCGATCGCCTCGTGCGGCGCCGGCTCGGCAGCCGAGCCGTACAGGTGGCGCGCGACCGCGTGATACAGCGTGTCGTTGATCAGCGTCGACTTGCCGGAGCCCGACACGCCGGTGATGCAGGTCAGCAGCCCGACCGGCAGTTCGAGATCGACGTGCTTCAGGTTGTTGCCGTGCGCGTCGACGATGCGCAGCATCCGCTCCGGATCGGGTGCGAGCCGCTCGTCCGGGTACTCGATGACGCGCTTGCCGACCAGATACTGGCCGGTCAGCGATTGCGGATTCGACTGCACCTGCTTCGGCGTGCCTTCGGCGACCACGATGCCGCCGTGCTCGCCCGCGCCGGGGCCCATGTCGACGACGTAGTCGGCCGTGCGGATCATGTCCTCGTCGTGCTCGACGACGATCACCGAGTTGCCGAGGTCGCGCAGATGCTTGAGCGTCGCGATCAGGCGGTCGTTGTCGCGCTGGTGCAGCCCGATCGACGGCTCGTCGAGCACGTACATCACGCCCGTGAGGCCCGAGCCGATCTGCGACGCGAGCCGGATCCGCTGCGCCTCGCCGCCCGACAGCGTTTCGGCGCTGCGCTCGAGCGACAGGTAATCGAGGCCGACGTTGTTCAGGAACGTCAGGCGCGCGACGATTTCCTTGATCACCTTGTCGGCGATCTCGCGCTTCGCGCCTTCGAGCGTCAGCCCGTCGAAATAGCCGAGCGCGTCGCGCAGCGGCCAGCCGCTGATTTCATAGATGCCGCGCGCGTGGTCGCCGGTGCCGATCCGCACGTGGCGTGCCTCGCGACGCAGGCGCGTGCCGTCGCACGACGGGCACGGCTGGTTGTTCTGGTATTTCGACAGCTCTTCGCGCACCGCGACCGAATCGGTCTCGCGGTAGCGGCGCTCCAGATTCGGGATGATCCCTTCGAACACGTGCTCGCGGATCGTCGTGCGGCCGCGCTCGTTGATGTACGAGAACGGAATCGTCTGCTTGCCCGAGCCGAACAGCAGCACCTTCCGGATCTTTTCGGGCAGATCCTCGAACGCGGCGTCGATGTCGAATTCGTAGAAGGCCGCGAGGCTCTGCAGCATCTGGAAGTAGAACTGGTTGCGGCGGTCCCAGCCCTTCACGGCGCCGGCGGCGAGCGACAGCGACGGGTGCGCGACGACCCGCTTCGGGTCGAAGAACGTGATCTGACCGAGGCCGTCGCATTCCGGGCACGCGCCCATCGGGTTGTTGAACGAGAACAGGCGCGGCTCGAGCTCCTGCAGCGAGTACGAGCAGACCGGGCACGCGAACTTCGAGCTGAACAGGTGCTCGCGGTCGGTATCCATCTCGAGCGCGATCGCGCGGCCGTCGGCGAGGCGCAGCGCCGTCTCGAACGATTCGGCGAGCCGCTGCTTCATGTCCGGGCGCACTTTCAGGCGATCGACGACGACGTCGATCGTGTGCTTGTCGTTCTTCTTCAGCTTCGGCAGCGACTCGACCTCGTAGATCTTCGCGACGCCTTCGTTCGCGGCGCCGCCGCCCGAGCGCACGCGAAAGCGCACGAAGCCCTGCGCCTGCATCTCCTCGAACAGCTCGACGTGCTCGCCCTTGCGGTTCGCGACGACGGGCGCGAGGATCATCAGCTTGGTTTCCTCGGGCAGCGCGAGCGCCGCGTCGACCATCTGCGACACGCTCTGCGCCTCGAGCGGGATGTCGTGGTCGGGGCAGTACGGGGTGCCGACACGTGCGTACAAAAGTCGCAGGTAGTCGTGGATTTCGGTGACCGTGCCGACGGTCGAACGCGGATTGTGGGACGTTGCCTTCTGCTCGATCGAGATCGCCGGCGACAGCCCCTCGATCAGGTCGACGTCGGGCTTCTCCATCAGCTGCAGGAACTGGCGGGCGTACGCGGACAGGCTTTCCACGTAGCGGCGCTGGCCTTCGGCATAAAGGGTATCGAACGCGAGCGACGACTTGCCCGACCCGGACAACCCGGTAATCACGACCAGCTTGTGGCGCGGCAGGTCGAGATTGACGTTTTTCAGGTTGTGGGTGCGTGCCCCACGGATACGGATCTGTTCCATGAACCTGGCGAAAATGGAGGGAACCAAACCTGCTACTATAACGGCTTTTCGAGACCGTCGTTTACGGCCCCCAGCCTTTACAGCAGGTGGCAGCAAGGCGATACCTGCGCCGGGGAAAGCGGTCGCGCCGCACGTTCCGGGCGGCCCGCAGGCCGCCTGCATCCGGCCCCGACGTGTGGCCCCGAAAGGCCGCCAGGCCGCCGGTCCTGATCTTCCGCCGCCCGCCGCCGGGCGGACATTCCGATCATTCGAAATTCATTCCCGATGTCCAATCCGTCTGCCACGTCTTCCCGCATGACCGCGCCCGAACTGCGCGCGACCACGTCGCTCGCGGCGATCTTCGCGCTGCGCATGCTCGGCCTGTTCATGATCATGCCGGTGTTCTCGGTCTACGCGAAAACCATCCCGGGCGGCGACAACGTGTTGCTCGTCGGCATCGCGCTCGGGGCCTACGGCGTCACGCAGTCGCTGTTCTATATCTTCTACGGCTGGGCGTCCGACAAGTTCGGCCGCAAGCCGGTGATCGCCACGGGCCTCGTGATCTTCGCGCTCGGCAGCTTCGTCGCCGCGTTCGCGCACGATATCACGTGGATCATCGTCGGCCGCGTGATCCAGGGGATGGGCGCGGTGTCGTCCGCGGTGCTCGCGTTCATCGCCGACCTGACCTCCGAGCAGAACCGCACGAAGGCGATGGCGATGGTCGGCGGCTCGATCGGCGTGTCGTTCGCGGTCGCGATCGTCGGCGCGCCGATCGTGTTCCACTGGGTCGGGATGAGCGGACTGTTCGCGATCGTCGGCGTGCTGTCGATCCTCGCGATCGGCGTCGTGCTGTGGATCGTGCCCGACGCGGCCAAGCCCGTGCACGTGCCCGCGCCGTTCGCCGAGGTGCTGCACAACGTCGAGCTGCTGCGCCTGAACTTCGGCGTGCTGGTGCTGCATGCGACGCAGACGGCGCTGTTCCTCGTCGTGCCGCGCCTGCTGGTGGACGGCGGGCTGCCGGTCGCCGCGCACTGGAAGGTCTACCTGCCGGTGATGGGGCTCGCGTTCGTGATGATGGTGCCGGCGATCATCGTCGCGGAAAAGCGGGGCAAGATGAAGCCGGTGCTGCTCGGCGGCATTCTGGCTATCCTGATCGGCCAATTGTTGCTCGGCAGCGCACCGCATACCATTCTGATTGTGGCGGCGATCCTGTTCGTGTACTTCCTCGGGTTCAACATCCTGGAGGCGTCGCAGCCGTCGCTCGTGTCGAAGCTCGCGCCGGGTTCGCGCAAGGGCGCGGCCACGGGTGTCTACAACACCACGCAGTCGGTCGGGCTCGCGCTCGGCGGCATCGTGGGCGGCTGGCTGCTGAAGCACGGCGGGGCGAACACGGTGTTTTACACGTGTTCGGGGCTCGTTGCCGCGTGGCTTATAATCGCGGCCAGCATGAAAGCGCCGCCGCGCAAGGCCTGAATCTGATCGTCGGGCAGGCACGGGCGGCGTTCGCCGGCTCGCCCGGCGGGCCGCTCCGACGGCTTTCGCGGGCGGCCCCGCATCGAATTTACTGGAGAAACACATGGCATCCGTCAACAAGGTCATCCTCGTCGGCAATCTCGGCGCCGATCCTGAAGTCCGTTACCTGCCGAGCGGCGACGCGGTTGCGAACATCCGTCTCGCGACGACCGATCGCTACAAGGACAAGGCGAGCGGCGATTTCAAGGAAATGACCGAGTGGCATCGCGTCGCGTTCTTCGGCCGTCTGGCGGAAATCGTCAGCGAATACCTGAAGAAGGGTTCGTCGGTCTATATCGAAGGCCGCATCCGTACGCGCAAGTGGCAGGGCCAGGACGGCCAGGACCGTTACTCGACCGAAATCGTTGCCGAACAGATGCAGATGCTCGGCGGCCGCGGTGGTTCGGGCGGCGGCGGTGGCGGTGGTGACGAAGGCGGTTATGGCGGCGGCTACGGTGGTGGCGGCGGCCGCGGCGAGCAGGCGGAGCGCGGCGGTGGCGGCGGTCGTGCCGGCGGCGCGACGCGTGGCGGTGCGGGTGGTGGCGGCCAGAGCCGTCCGAGCGCACCGGCAGGCGGCGGGTTCGACGAGATGGACGACGATATTCCGTTCTGATCGCAAGTCGCACCCCCGCATCACGATGGGCCCGAATGTCCGAGTCAAGCCAGTCGCTTGGCCCGGGTTTTCGGGCCTTGCTTCGTTTACGTCGCGCCTGCCCGCCGCGCTCGGGATGAAACGTGGCTGACGCACTCCCCGACCTCATCGCTCCCCGTCTCGACGTCCTGTTCTGCGGGATCAATCCCGGCCTGATCGCGGCCGCGACCGGCCATCACTTCGCGGGAAGAAACAACCGCTTCTGGCGCGTGATCCATCTCGCGGGTTTCACGCCGACGGAGCTTGCGCCGCAGGACGATCGCGCGATACTCCGTTACGGCTGCGGGCTGACGGCCGTGGTGCCGCGACCGACCGCGCGTGCCGATCAGCTTTCGCGCGCGGAATTCATGGCCGCGGCCGCCGCGTTCGAACACAAGGTCGCGCAGCATGCGCCGCGCTTCGTCGCGTTTCTCGGCAAGGCGGCGTATTCGGCGCTGTCGGGGCAGCGCGAAGTCGCGTGGGGATCGCAGCCATCGCGCATCCGGCAAGCGCGGGTGTGGGTGCTGCCCAACCCCAGCGGGAGAAACCTCGCATTCGCGCTCGACGATCTGGTCGATGCGTATCGTGAGCTTCATCTCGCGGCGACGGCGGAGAAGCACGATGCGACGCAGTAAGACCGCGGCTCCATGGCCCGGCACCATCGTGCCGCGCGCATTCTTCAACCGCATGGCCACCGAGGTGGCGCCGCAGCTGCTCAACAAGATCCTCGCGGCCGCGGACGGCCGGGCCGGCCGCATCGTCGAAGTGGAAGCGTATGCGGGCGCGCTCGATCCGGCCGCGCACACCTATCGCGGCAAGACGCCGCGCAATGCGACGATGTTCGGGCCGCCCGGGCACTTCTACGTTTATTTCACGTACGGCATGCACTGGTGCTGCAACTGCGTATGTGGCCCGGACGGCGCGGGAACGGGCGTGCTGATCCGCGCGCTGGAGCCGCTGCACGGGCTCGAGCGGATGCGTGCGGCGCGGCCGCCGCGCACGCGCGATCGCGACCTGTGCCGCGGGCCGGCGCGGTTGACGCAGGCGATGGGGATCGGCGGCGCGCAGGATGGCGTCGACCTGGTCGGCGCGCATGAAGGGTTCGCGATCGTCGACGACGGGATGGCGCCGCCCGCCGACCCGGCGGGCGGGCCGCGCATCGGCATTCGCGTCGGCCGGGATCTGCCGTGGCGGTGGAGCGTGCCCGGCAACCGGTACGTATCGGGCGCGGTGCCGCGCAGGTAACGGCTGCCGCACAAGTCGCGCCCAATTCGACCCGCGTCACGCCGCCGCCATGATTGACCGGCTAAGCTGGCCGTTTCGACGTTTCGATCGAGGGGACACCATGCGGCGGGTCGTATTCAACCAGAAGGGCGGCGTGGGCAAGTCGACGATCGTCTGCAACCTGGCAGCGATCAGTGCGAGCGAAGGATTGCGCACGCTCGTCATCGATCTCGATGCTCAGGCGAGCTCGACGCGCTACCTGCTCGGCGACGCCGCGGCCGACGCGCAACCGGGCGTCGCCGGCTTCTTCGAAACCGCGCTGACCTTCAACTTCCGTCCGGTGGACATCGCGTCGTTCATCCACGCGACCCCGTTCGACGGGCTCGACGTGATGCCTGCGCATCCGGATCTCGACACGCTGCACGGCAAGCTCGAATCGCGCTACAAGATCTACAAGTTGCGCGATGCGCTGAACGAGCTCGACATGTACGACGCCGTATACATCGACACGCCGCCCGCGCTGAATTTCTATACGCGCTCGGCGCTGATCGCGGTCGAACGCTGCCTGATCCCGTTCGACTGCGACGATTTCTCGCGCCGCGCGCTGTACACGCTGCTCGAGAACGTGAAGGAAATCCAGCAGGACCACAACGCGGCGCTCGAGGTGGAAGGGATCGTCATCAACCAGTTCCAGCCGCGCGCGAGCCTGCCGCAACGGCTGGTCGACGAACTCGTCGACGAAGGGTTGCCGGTACTCGCGTCGCGGTTGTCCGCGTCGGTGAAGATCCGCGAATCGCATCAGCAGTCGACGCCGGTGATCCATCTCGAGCCGACGCACAAGCTCGCGCAGGAGTTTCGCGCGCTGCATCGCGAACTGGCTGGCTGATCCCGCGCCCGACCGCGTCGACCGGGGCCGCTTCAAGCGGCCTTTTTTTATCGCGTCCCGTAATTCGTCCGATTATTGAATTCGTTATTAATAAGGCCGAAAACGATTTCATGGCAAATCCAGAAAAACGATTACACAGATGGTTTTTGATTTCCAAAGAGGGCCGGTTTTCTAATAAGCAGAATAATGAATTGGTAAATATTGCGCGACACCAGGTTGCGCTATGCTGCAAAAGGTAAAAATGCATTGCGGGTCGGAGCAGGCGAGATCGGGGTTGCGAGGTCGGCGCCCCGCAAGCTTCGGCGGTCGCTCTAAAGGGTAATAAGGGTTTATACCTATCATTAATGCCACTTAATTGACAATTAATCGCTCTAGAATGGCTTCCTTCAACTGCCCGCGCCCAAATGGGTGACGGGTTGTCAATAAGGAAGCGGGTGTCGATCAAGCTTCCATTTTTTCTCAAGTCGTCTCTCGCATTGCTAACAGGAGCGTGCCCGATGTCCGTATTTGCCCCCGAAAAACTCGCCGCCGATTATCAATCCGGTATCGCCGCCTGGTTCGCGATCGCCCGTCCGGCGATCCACGGTTTCGAGGCCGTCGTCGAACTCAACCTGCAGGCGGCCAGGACGGCGCTCGAGGAATACGAGGACAAGCTGAAGAACGCGTTCAACGGCAACAACCCGGCCGCAGGCTTCGCGCAGCAGGTTGCCGCGCCGCAGGAAGCGGCCGGCAAGGTCGTGTCGTACGGCCGCCATCTGTTCGACATCGCGGTGTCGACCCAGTCCGAATGGGCGAAGGTCGCGCAGGCGCAGTACGAGCAGAACGACAAGCGTCTGAAGGACGTGCTCGGCGAACTGTCGAAGCATGCGCCGGCCGGCTCGGCGCCGGTAGTAGCCGCGCTGAATTCGGCGCTGTCCGCGGCGAGCGCCGCGGCCGACTCCGTGCGTGCGGCGACGGGTCAGGCGCTCGAAGCGGCGCAGAGCGGCTTCGATGCGGTCAGCGAAACGGCCACGCGCGGCGCCAAGCAGACGGCGGCCGCCGCCCGCAAGGACGCAGCGGCTGCGCGCGAATCGGCAGCGTAACCGCGTGAGTGCGTGTCGCGCGCAGGCGCGACACGATTGACCGGCGCCGGATGACGCCGGACGCCGCGTGTGCCACGCGGGGTCCGGCGAACGCCCGGTGCGCCGCAAGACGACCGTGCACGGTTGCCCGTGCCGCGGTGTGCCGTGCCGCCGGTGCGAACGGATGCTGCCCGCCATGCGGCGGCATGCGGCCGCGCTCGCGCCGGATGGCCCGGCGCACGCCATCGCCACGTGCAGCCGCCTCGTGCCGGCGTCAGAACGACGAACTGATTTCAACGCAGGGATTGAACATGACGGATGTAGTGATCGTATCGGCCGCGCGGACCGCGGTCGGCAAATTCGGCGGCTCGCTGGCAAAGATTGCGGCGCCGGAACTGGGCGCGACGGTGATCCA
>NZ_LOVM01000099.1:0-1095 GCF_001523445.1 Burkholderia sp. ABCPW 11
AGGAGAAACTCATCCCCCATTGATGACTCGTTCTTTGTCGGCCCGACTACCTGTCAGATCAAGTCCCGGCTAATACACATCATCGAGCGCATGCTGGTCGAGCATTTGCCCACCGTCATGCCATCGAGTCTGCTCGGCAAGGCATTGCAGTACATGAGCGGGCAGTGGCACAAGCTGGTTCGGTACGTCGAGAACGGCAACTGGCCCATCTCGAACAACCTGTGTGAGAACGCGATCCGTCCGTTCGTCGTCGGCCGCAAGGGCTGGTTGTTCTCTGATACGGTTGCTGGCGCGTAGGCCAGTGCCAACCTGTACTCACTCGTCGAGACGTGCAAGGCGAACGGCGTCGAGCCGTATCGCTATCTGGTCTGGCTGTTCACCAGGTTGCCGCTCGCTGCAACCGCCGACGACTACGCCGATCTCATGCCTTGGAGACTGCCTCCCGCCCTCAACCTCTGACGGGCGTCGTTAAAAGACCGCATACAAATCATTGTGGCATCCGTGCGAGAACAAGTCATCGGTAGTATCAGCCTCCACGCACTACCTCTCTTCCACGCGGCGGGCAATCTCGGGCGCATAACTAGCATGGTCGTCGACGAGCGATATCGGGGAAACGGAGTTGGTAGCGCACTGATTGACGCTGCAGAACACTGGTTTAGGCAGGTCGGATGTGTAAAGTTGGAGGTGACGAGCGGCGACCATCGACCGGCTGCTCATCACTTCTACGAGCGACATGGTTTCTCGAGGGACGGCCAGCGACTCTCCAAGACGCTCCATTCATAGAGGGGCGTCATTACCTGATCGCTTACAGTTAAAGGAAGGCGTGCCAACATGCTGCACCTGCTCCAGCGCTTCAAGATAGCGATGGACCGGTACCGCAGCAAGTTGCTTATCATGAACACGAAGCAACGCTTCGAATGCAGTCCGTTCCGCGTCTGTCAAAGTCCACTTACCACCCCGCTCTGCCCGCGCAATGCATTGGTTGAGTGCGAAATCCGCGGACCGATACAGTTCCGCTTCGCCGTCGGAACGCAAATAGAACGCGAGCGCGAGCATATTGGACAGCGTGGCGATCGACTCAATATCGCCACTGCC
>NZ_LOVM01000100.1:0-926 GCF_001523445.1 Burkholderia sp. ABCPW 11
GCCACCGGATGGCCCGAGTACGTGAGGCCGTGATTGAATTCGCCGTTGTCGATGATCGGGCGCGCGATGCGCTCGTGGATGCCCACCGCTCCCATCGGCACGTAGCCCGACGTGAGGCCCTTCGCCATCGTGATCAGGTCCGGCTCGAAGCCGAAGTGCTGGTGCGCGAACCATTCGCCGGTGCGGCCGAACCCGCCGATCACTTCGTCGGCGACGAGCAGCACGTCGAACTTGCGGCAGATCCGCTGGATTTCCGGCCAGTACGTCGACGGCGGGAAGATCACGCCGCCCGCGCCCTGGAACGGCTCGCCGATGAACGCCGCGACGTTCTCCGCGCCGAGTTCGAGGATCTTCGCTTCGAGCTGCTGCGCCCGCGCGAGGCCGAATGCCTCGGGCGTCTCGCCTGCCTGCGCTTCGCCGAAGAAATACGGCTGGTCGATGTGCACGATGTGTTCGACCTTCGACGGCATCTGCTCGTGCATGTAGCCCATCCCGCCGAGCGTGCCGCCCGCGATCGTCGAGCCGTGGTAGCCGTTCTTGCGCGAGATCACGTATTTCTTCTGCGGCTTGCCTTGCACGCGCCAGTATTGATGCACGACGCGCAGCACCGTGTCGTTGCCTTCCGAGCCGCTGTTGCAATAGAAGAAGTGGTTGAAGCCGGCCGGCGTCACTTCCGCGAGCATCGCGGAGAGTTCGATCACCGGCGGATGCGTGGTCTTGAAGAACGTGTTGTAGAACGGCAGTTCCTGGATCTGGCGATACGCGGCGTCGGCGAGTTCCTTGCGGCCGTAGCCGATGTTCACGCACCAGAGGCCAGCCATCCCGTCGATCACCTTGTTGCCGTCCGAGTCCCACAGGTAGACGCCGTCGGCCTTCACGATCACGCGGCTGCCCGCGCGATTGAGCGCGCCCATGTCCGAGAACGG
>NZ_LOVM01000101.1:0-612 GCF_001523445.1 Burkholderia sp. ABCPW 11
TGGACCGGCCAGAGTTTCATAGACACTCACGAGCCATTTAGCGCGTAGCGCCGCTCAAACTCAATCGGTGAAAGATCGCCGGCGGAACCATGCCGACGAACCGGGTTATAAAACATTTCGATGTAATCGAACAGGTCCGAGGTCGCCGTCGCCCGACTCGGATAGATGCGCCGCTTGATTCGCTCCTTTTTTAGGGCGCTGAAGAAGCTCTCGGCCACGGCATTGTCGTGGCAATTACCGAGCCGGCTCATGCTTGGCACCATATGGTGCGCCTTCAGGAATGACTGCCAGTCATCGCTCGTGAATTGACTACCCTGATCAGAATGCACCATGACACCGGGTCCCGGCTTGCGTTTCCAAACCGCAGCCAACAGCGCCTGTAAAACCAGATCGCTGGTCATTGTCGAGCGCGTAGCCCAGCCGACGATCTGGCGCAAGTACAGATCCATAACAGCCGCCAGATACAGCCAGCCCTCGTAGGTCCGGATGTACGTGATGTCCGTTACCCAGACCCGGTTCGGTGCGGTTGGCGCGAACTCACGGTTCAGCACGTTGGCGATTGCGCCGACCGAACCACCCCGATAGCGGGGCTTGCTGCCATAGCCCACTTCT
>NZ_LOVM01000102.1:0-13697 GCF_001523445.1 Burkholderia sp. ABCPW 11
CAGGCGTCGGAGATCTCGCTGGTGTCGCAGGTGGCGGATCAATACCTGACGCTGCTGTCGACCGACGATCTGCTGAAGGTCACGGAAGACACGCTGAAGACCGCGCAGGCGTCGTACGACCTGACCAAGCTGCAGTTCGACAACGGCACGGGTTCCGAGCTCGAGCTGCGTCAGGCGCAGACGGTCGTCGAGACGGCGCTCGCGAACCAGCAGGCGCAGGCCCGTGCCCGCGCGCAGGCGCTGAACGCGTTGGTGCTGCTGATCGGCGAGCCGCTGCCGGACGATCTGCCGGCGGGCCTGCCGCTCGATGCGCAGAACCTGCTGACGGACGTGCCGGCCGGGCTGCCGTCGGATCTGCTCACGCGTCGTCCGGACGTGATGCAGGCCGAGCAGACGCTGCTGGCCGCGAACGCGAACATCGGCGCGGCCCGCGCGGCGTTCTTCCCGAAGATCTCGCTGACGGCCGCGTTCGGCACCGCGAGCCCGACGCTGGGCGGCCTGTTCAAGGCCGGCACGGCGGCGTGGTCGTTCGCGCCGAACATCGCGCTGCCGATCTTCGAGGGTGGCTCGAACATCGCCAATCTCGATCTCGCGAACGTGCAGAAGCGCATCGAGATCGCGAACTACGAGAAGGCGATTCAGTCGGCATTCCGCGAAGTGTCGGACGGGCTGGCCGCACGCGGCACGTACGACCAGCAGATCGCGGCGCTCGAGCGCAACGAGCACGCGCAGCAGCGTCGCTTCGATCTGTCGGACCTGCGCTACAAGAACGGTGTGGACAGCTACCTGTCGGTGCTGACCGCGCAGACGGATCTGTACTCGGCGCAGCAGTCGCTGATCAGCGCGCGTCTGGCACGCTGGACGAACCTAGTCGACCTGTACCGCGCACTCGGCGGCGGCTGGATCCAGCGCGCGGGCGAAGCGCCGCGCGCGCCGGATGCGCCGGTCGATTACGACAAGGCGGCCGCTCCGGCGCCAGCGTCGGCAACGGCGACGAACGGGTAAGCACGGAGAAGGGCGGGCGCGGTATGCCGCGCCTCGCTTCGAAGCGGCTGTATGCGAAAAAGAAAACGCCGCGGACGAAAGTCCGCGGCGTTTTCTTTTGCGCCGGCGAATCGTGCGGAAAGAAGGGCGTCGATGTCGTGACGATGCGTGCGTCGCGTCGCGTCGCATTGCGTTCGTGCAATCACACCGATCGCGCCATCACACCGATCACGTCGATCGCATCGATCACGTCGATCACGTCGATCACACCGTCAGTCGGCATGGCGCATAGTGCACCCGGCGAACTGCCTGCCCGCGTGAAGCGCGATCGCCCGGCACCGTGTCGGGTTCTGCACCCCGAAACAAAAACGCCACGGCATGCCGTGGCGTTCGTCGTTACCGCTTCGCGCCGTCGTCCGGCGCGGCGCGATCAGTGGTGCGCGTCGGCGGGACGCCCGTCGAAGTCGTGTCCGGCGCGCCGAATCTCGCAGCGTGCATCCTTTTCGCCTTTCACGCCGTTGAACACGATGTTCAGGATCACGGCCGTGGCCGATGCGAGCAGGATGCCGCTGTGCAGGATCGGCGCGAGCGCCGGCGGCAGCTTCGAGAAGAAGTGCGGCGACACGACCGGCACGAGGCCCATGCCGACGCTCACGGCGACGATGAACAGGTTGTGCGAGTTGTTCACGAAGTCGACCTTCGACAGCACCTTGATGCCGTTCGCGGCGACCATCCCGAACATCACGATGCCCGCGCCGCCGAGCACGAACGGCGGCACCGACGCGACGACCTGCGCCATCTTCGGGAACAGGCCGAGCAGCACGAGGATCACGCCGCCCGTCGCACACACGAAGCGGCTCTTCACGCCCGTCACGCCGATCAGGCCGACGTTCTGCGAGAACGACGTATGCGGGAACGAGTTGAAGATGCCGCCGATCAGCGTGCCGAGGCCGTCGACGCGCAGGCCGCGCACGAGGCGCTCCTGGTTGACCGGGCGATCGACCATGTCGCCGACCGCGAGGAACATGCCGGTCGATTCGATGAACGTGACGAACATCACCGTGACCATCGTCACGATCGACAGCGGATCGAAGTGCGGCAGGCCGAAGTGGAACGGCATCACGAAGCCGACCCACGGCGCATGCGCCACGCCGTCGGTGTTCACGCGGCCGATCGCGAACGCGATCACGAAGCCGGCGACGATGCCGAGCAGCACCGAGATGTTCGCGATGAAGCCGCGGCCGAACTTGTTGATCAGCAGGATCAGCGTGAGCACGAGCAGCGACAGGCCGAGATAGACCGGGCTGCCGTACTCGGGGTTGCCGACGCCGCCGGCCGCCCAGTTGATGCCCACTTCCATCAGCGACAGCCCGATCACGGCGATCACCGTACCGACGACCACGGGCGGGAAGAACCGCAACAGCTTGCCGATCATCGGCGCGAGCACGATGCCGATGATGCCGGCGGCGATGGTCGAGCCGAAGATGTCGAGAATGCCGAGGCCGGGGTTCGTGCCGATCGCGATCATCGGGCCGACCGCCGCGAACGTGCAGCCCATGATGACGGGCAGGCGGATGCCGAAGATCCACAGGCCGAGCGTCTGGATCAGCGTGGCGATGCCGCACGAAAACAGATCGGCGCTGATCAGGAACGCGATCTGGTCTTTCGGCAGCTTGAGCGCGGCGCCGACGATAAGCGGCACGGCGACGGCGCCGGCGTACATGACGAGGACGTGCTGCAGGCCAAGCGTTACCAGCTTGCCGGTCGGCAGCACCTCATCGCACGGATGGACCGTGTTCGATTGCATCTGTCTCACTCCATGATCTTGTTTTCGGGGTGATACGAAGTTATTCGGAATGTGTCCATGCAACAAGAGCACTGGGTTCTATTCCGCTCTTTGCTGGTTCGATATGCCATTTCGGCATGGAGCAGGGGATCGATCATCGGGAAACTGCCGCGGGAGTGAGGTGTACCGGTTTTATAGCGCTTCAAAATAGCGCCGGCCCCCATGTCAAATATGGGTCGCTTTATGGTGTGTATCGGGCAGCCCGCATAGTGGCAAAAAGCGGGGTGCGGAAATCGCGCCGGGTTAACCCGCGAACGGCCGCTTTCGCGTGCAAGGTGCAGCCCGGTGGAACGCCGCGACCCGACCGCACTTTCGATGCGCCGAAGCGGCGGCCAAAACCGGGGCGCGTCGCGATCCCGTTATCATCGATACCCGTTCATACGACTCCCCCTTCACGTCATGCGCCTGCTCGGAATCGACCTCGGCACCGGCTCCGTCAAACTCGTCACGCTCGATGCCAACGGCGTCGAGCGGGCGGTGGCGAGCGAACCTTATGGGTTGTCGTCGCCGCAGCCCGGCTGGGCGGAAATCGCGCCCGACACGTGGTGGCAGGCGCTCGTGCGCGCGGCCGCGCGGCTGCCGGCCGACGAGCGTGCGCAGGTGGCGGCGATCGGTTTTTCGGGCCAGATGCATGGTGTCGTGCTGATCGACGCGGCCGGCCAGCCGGTGCGACCCGCGCTGCTGTGGCCCGACACGCGCGCGGCGCGCGAGGCGGAGGCGGCCGGCTGGCCGGCGTCCGGATCGCCCGTCGCACCGAATCCCGTCGCGCCCGGCATGGCGGGCCCGCTGTTGCGCTGGCTGGCGACGCACGCACCCGATGCGCTGCGTGCCGCGCGCTGGGCCGTGCAGCCGAAGGACTGGCTGCGCATCGCACTCGGCGGCGACGTGGCGGCCGATCCGAGCGACGCGTGCGCCACCGCGCTCGCGACGCCCGACGGTGCGTGGGATATCGCGTTGATCGACGCGCTCGGCCTGCCGGCCGACCGCTTCGCGCCGGTTCGTGCGTCCACCGCGCGCTGCGGCGTGCTCTGCGCGCAGGCCGCCGCCGCGCTCGGCCTGCCAGCCGGCGTGCCGTTGGCGACGGGCGCGGCCGACACCGCGTGCGCGGCGCTCGGCAGCGGGCTGGCCGCGGCAGGCGATGCGCTGCTGACGACCGGCAGCGGCGGGCAGATCGTCGTGCTCGCTGATGCGCTGCCGCCCGCGCGGCGCGGCTTGCATCGCTATCGTGCGGCGGCGGGCGGCGGCTATTACACGATGGCGGCGATGCAGAACGTCGGGCTCGCGCTCGAAGCCGTGCGCGGCTGGCTCGGCTACGCGCGCTGGGCCGATGCGTATGACGACGCGTTCGCGCAGCCGGCGTCCGAACGGCTGTGCTTCCTGCCGTACCTGACCGGCGAGCGTTCGCCGTGGATGAACCCCGATGCGCGCGGCGGCTGGCTCGGCCTCGGGCTCGGCGATACGCGCGGGGCGATGATGCGCGCCGCGTTCGAAGGCGTCGGGTTCGCGTTGCGCGCGGGGCTCGATGCGATCCGCGATGCCGACCGCGGCGACGCGGTGACGACGCTGCGCCTCGCGGGCGGCGGCTCGGTCGATCCGCGCTGGCGCCAGTTGCTCGCCGACGCGCTCGGTGCATCGCTGCAGGCGATCGATTGCCCGAACGCCGCGACGCGCGGCGCCGCGCTGCTCGCGGGCGTCGCGATCGGGCATTGGCGCGAGGATGCGTTGCACACGCTGGCGCCGAGCGCGTCGCCGGTTGCCGCGCCGCACGACGACCGCCTGCTGGCTGCGCGCCACGCGCGCTTCGTCGATCTGTACGCGCGCACGGATGCATGGTTCACGACGGGCGTTTAAACTCGGGCACTTGTTCTTTTGCGTCAGCGATGACGCATCCTGGCAAGCCGGCGACCGTTTCCCGCACGCGATGCGCGGCGGGAGCAGCCATCATGGCGAGCACGAGATTCTTGTGCCGTGCCGCGCGGCACGGCTTCGACCGATTTGCACGAACCCCTGCAGGCGCCGCACGCCGGCTCGGGCCGATCTCACAGACATACAGGAGTGACACGATGAAAACGAAAGCCGCGATTGCATGGAAGGCGGGTGCGCCGCTGACGATCGAGGAAGTCGATCTCGAAGGGCCGCGCGCCGGCGAAGTGCTGATCGAAGTGAAGGCGACGGGCATCTGCCACACCGATTACTACACGCTGTCGGGCGCCGATCCGGAAGGGATCTTCCCGGCGATCCTCGGCCATGAAGGCGCGGGCGTGGTGGTCGACGTCGGCCCCGGCGTCGGCACCGTGAGAAAGGGCGACCACGTGATTCCGCTCTACACGCCCGAATGCCGCGAGTGCAAGTTCTGCCTGTCGCGCAAGACCAACCTGTGCCAGAAGATCCGCGCGACGCAGGGCAAGGGCCTGATGCCGGACGCGACGTCGCGCTTCTCGCTCGACGGCAAGCCGCTGTTCCACTACATGGGCACGTCGACGTTCTCGAACTACATCGTCGTGCCGGAGATCGCGGTCGCGAAGGTGCGCGAGGACGCGCCGTTCGACAAGATCTGCTACATCGGCTGCGGCGTGACGACGGGCGTCGGTGCGGTCGTGTACTCGGCGAAGGTCGAGGCCGGCGCGAACGTCGTCGTGTTCGGCCTCGGCGGGATCGGCCTGAACGTGATCCAGGGCGCGAAGATGGTCGGTGCGGACAAGATCATCGGCGTCGACATCAACCCGAAGCGCGTCGAGCTCGCGAAGAAGTTCGGGATGACGCACTTCATCAACCCGAACGAAGTCGAGAACGTCGTCGACCACATCGTGCAGTTGACCGACGGCGGCGCCGACTACTCGTTCGAATGCGTCGGCAACGTGAAGCTGATGCGCCAGGCGCTCGAGTGCACGCACAAGGGCTGGGGCCAGTCGTTCATCATCGGCGTGGCCGCGGCTGGCGAGGAAATCGGCACGCGTCCGTTCCAGCTGGTGACGGGCCGCGAATGGAAGGGCTCGGCGTTCGGCGGCGCGCGCGGTCGTACCGACGTGCCGAAGATCGTCGACTGGTACATGGAAGGCAAGATCAACATCGACGACCTGATCACGCACACGCTGCCGCTCGAGCGGATCAACGAAGGCTTCGACCTGATGAAGGCCGGCGAGTCGATCCGCTCGGTCGTGCTGTACTGACCGGGGGCATACCGCCATGCTCGAACTCGTTTCCTCGCATGCGTGCCACGGCGGCGAGCAGCGTTTCTACCGTCACGATTCGGCGGCCGTCGGCCTGCCGATGAAGTTCTCGGTGTACCTGCCGCCGCAGGCCACGCACGGGCGCGTGCCGGCGCTGTTCTATCTCGCGGGGCTCACGTGCACCGACGAGACGTTCGCGATCAAGGCCGGCGCGCAGCAATACGCGGCGCAGCACGGCATCGCACTCGTGATGCCCGACACGAGCCCGCGCGGCGCGGGCGTGCCGGGCGAGACCGATGCATGGGACTTCGGTGTCGGCGCGGGCTTCTACGTCGATGCGACCGAAGCGCCGTGGTCGACGCATTACCGGATGGAGTCGTACGTGACGGGCGAGCTGCGCGAGCTCGTCGCGGCCGAGCTGCCGATCGACGGCGCGCGGCTCGGGATCTTCGGCCACTCGATGGGCGGCCACGGTGCGCTGACGCTCGCGTTGCGTCATCCGGGCCTGTACCGGTCGGTGTCGGCGTTCGCGCCGATCGCCGCGCCGACGCGCTGCCCGTGGGGCGAGAAGGCGTTCTCGGGCTACCTCGGCGCCGATCGCGAAGCGTGGAAGGCGCACGACGCGAGCGAGCTGGTCGCGCGCGCCGATGCGCCGAAGTTCGCGGAAGGTATCCTGGTCGACCAGGGGCTGGCCGATCAGTTCCTCGCGAACCAGCTGAACCCCGACGTGTTCGAAGCCGCGTGCGCGAAGGCCGGCCAGCCGCTGACGCTGCGCCGCCATCCGGGCTACGACCACGGTTACTACTTCATCTCGACGTTCATCGCGGATCATCTCGCGCATCACGCGCGCGTGCTGGTGCGGTGAGTATCGGCGCAAGCAGGTCACGCATCCGGTTCGCATGAAAGAACGCCGGCGCTGCCCCTTCGGGCACGCCGGCGTTTTCATTGGCATCGGGCGGCGACCGCCGGGCCGCGATCAGTTGCGCCGCAACAGGCTCGCGCCGTACACGAGCGCCGACAGCGCGGTGATCCAGAAGCTCGTCGGCCAGTCGGTGTGATAGGCGAGGACGATGCCGGCCCACGCTTCGAACAGCGCGAACAGCGCGGCGAGCAGCACGCCCGTCGACAGGCGCGTCGACAGGTTCTGCGCGGCCGCCGCCGGCCCGACCAGCAGCGTGAACACGAGCAGCACGCCGACGATCTGCGTCGCCGCGGCCACCGCGAGCGCGCACACCGCGAGGAACAGCATCGACACCGTGCGCAGCGACACGCCCTTGGCTTCGGCCAGCTCGGGCTGCAGCGACGCGAACAACAGCGGCCGCGCGATCAGCGCGAGCGCGGCGAGGCTCACCGCGCCGATGCCCGCGAGCACCGCGAGGGTGTCGCGGCTGACCGCGAGCACGTTGCCGAACAGCAGCGCGGTGACCTGCGTCGCGAACGACGTGTAGAAGTGCAGGAACAGCAGGCCGAAGCCGAGCGCGCCGGACAGGATCACGCCGATCGCGACGTCGCGGCCCGCGAGCCGCTCGCCGAGCGCGCCCATCCCGAT
Organism: Burkholderia sp. ABCPW 11; assembly: GCF_001523445.1. NCBI lineage: Bacteria > Pseudomonadati > Pseudomonadota > Betaproteobacteria > Burkholderiales > Burkholderiaceae > Burkholderia > Burkholderia sp. ABCPW 11. The sequence continues at coordinate 7,550 of NZ_LOVM01000102.1, forward strand.
CCCGGCCGCGAGCGTGAAGCCGACCATCCCCCAGATCGGCGAGAGGCCGAGCAGCACCGCGCCCGTCGCGCCGGTGAAGCCGACGTGCGACAGCGCGTGGCCGGCGAAGGTCTGCCCGCGCAGCACCAGGAAATAGCCGACGATGCCCGCGAGCACCGCGACGATTCCGGACGCCGCGAAGGCGTTGATCATGAAGTCGTATTCAAACATCGTGCGAATGCCCGGGATGGGCGTGTCCATGGTGATGATGGCCGTGTCCGCCGCCACCGCCGTGCGAATGATCGTCGTCCTCGTGTTCGTGATCGTGCTTCTCGATCTCGACGTCGCCCGACATCACGAAGATCTTGCCGTTCACGCGCATCACGTCGATCGGCGATCCGTAGAGCCGCGACAGCACGGGCTTCGTGATCACCTCGTCGACGGTGCCGAGCGCCGCGACGCCGTTGCCGAGATACAGCACGCGGTCGAGCGCGTTCAGCAGCGGATTCAGTTCGTGCGCGGAGAACAGCACGGTGATGCCGAGCTCTCGCTGCACGTTGCGCACGAGTTCGACGACGCCGCGCTGGTGGTTCGGATCGAGGCTGATCAGCGGCTCGTCGAGCAGCAGCAGCTTCGGGTTGCCGAGCAGGCATTGCGCGAGCAGCAGCCGCTGCCGTTCGCCGCCCGACAGTTCGGACAGCGGCCGGCGCGCGAGCGACGAGCCGCCGACGAGGTCGAGCACGCGATCGACGTCGCGGCGCGTGGCCGCGTTCGTGTGCGGCAGGCCCCAGCGGTGGCCGTCGGCGGCCATCGCGACGAAGTCGTAGCCGCGCATCCGGCGGTTCGCGAGGCCGCTCCTGATCTGCGGCATGTAGCCGATCGACGCGTTGCCGCGCACGACCGGCACGCCGCCGACCGACAGCGTGCCGGCCGACACGGGGATGAGGCCGAGCACCGCGCGCATCAGCGTCGTCTTGCCCGCACCGTTCGGCCCGAGCACGCCGACGAATTCGCCGGGCTCGATCGAGAAACTCACGTCGCGCAGGATCGTGCGGCCGCCCAGTTCGAGCGTGACGCGATCGACGGCGAGGGCGTGGGGAGTGACGGTCATGTCGTTACGGTCGTCCGTTACTTGCCGGCCGAAAGCGCGTTGCCGAGCGCGTCGAGCTGGCCGGCCATCCATTGCTGGAAGGTCTTGCCGGCCGGCAGCGTCTCGGTGACGCTGACGGTCGGCACGCCGCCGTCGCGCGCGACTTTCAGCATGCGCTTGGTCATCGGCTCTTCGGCCTGGCTGTTGTAGATCAGCACGCGCACCTGCTTCTTGCGCAGGTCGCCCTCGAACGCGGCGACGTCCTGCGCGCTCGCCTCGGTGTCGTTCATCGTCGCGAGCTGGAAGCGCTGGTTGCGCATGTCGAGGCCTATCGCGTCCGACATGTAGCCGAACACGGGCTCGGTGGCCGTCACGGGCACGCCCTTGTACTTCGCGCGCAGCGCGGCGACCTTGTCGTCGACGGGCTTCAGCGACGCGACGAACTTCTGCAGGTTCGCGTCGTACTCGGCCTTGTTCGCCGGGTCGGCGCGGCCGAGCTCGGCCGCGATCGCGCGTGCGGCCACGGGCATCGTCGCCGGGTCGTACCACAGGTGCGGGTTGTCGCCGGCCTTCTTGCCGACGAGATCGGCGACGACGATCGTCGCGCGCTTCGCCTGCTTCGACGCGCCGAGCAGCTTGGCCATCCACGGATCGTAGTTCGCGCCGTTGTAGATCACGACCTGCGCGTGCTGGAGCGCGCGGGCGGTCTTCGGGCTCGCTTCGAACAGGTGCGGATCCTGGTCGGGATTGCTGAGGATGCTCGTGACCGCGACGTGATGGCCGCCGATCTGCGAGGCGACGTCGCCGTAGAAATTCTCGGCGGCGACGACGTTGACGGTCGCGGCCTGCGCAAGCACGGGCGCGGCGAACGACAGCGCGGCGACGGCGGCGGCCAGCCAGCGGACAGGCGACAGGGCGCGCCGCGGCGCGCGCTTCAGGGCAATGGACATGGAACTCCTCGTTGGAAGGGTGGCGCGTGCGCCGCGCGAGTCGGCGTCAGCGTTGTGCGGGCTTGCGCTTGCAGTGCCCGCACAGGCCGCTCAGCTCGACGACTTGGTGGTGGACTTCGAAACCGTGCGCGGGCCCGCTCGCGGACAACTGCTTCGCGAGGTCGCCGCCGGGAATCTCGACGGTGTCGCCGCACGCATCGCAGATCAGGAACTGGCCTTCGTGCGGCACGCCGATCTCGCAGCATGCGAAGAACGCGTTCTTCGATTCGATCCGGTGGATGAAGCCGTGCTCGACGAGGAAATCCAGCGCGCGATAGACGGTCGTCGGCGGCACGCGGCCGCGTTGCGGTTCGAGTTCCGCGAGCAGGTCGTACGCGCCGATCGGGCGCTGCGCGGCCAGCACGCGTTCGTAGACCTGGCGGCGCAGCGGCGTCCACGCGAGCCCGTGCTCGGCGGCGAATGCGTCGGCCCGGGACAGCCGGGCGTCAATGGACGATGAGGTAGCCATGGCATGAAGCAGGCGCTGAAACAAAGTACAGCGATGATATAACGTATCGCCGCGCCATGCAGCGCGAATTCCGTTTCCCGCCCTTGCTTCCCGCGTCGCTGCGTCCCCTTCACCGTCAACGCCACTGCGCCGCACCGTGCGCCGCGCGCCCTTGCCGTGTGGGCGCGGCGGGGCATCGCCGGGCGCGGCCGTGCCGCAGCGCGTCATAGAAAGCCGTCATGTCGTCTTGACAGCGCGTATCGCGTATCCGATCATTCGATCACCAACAGAGCAATTGATCGGTTCGCGAGCGTTCGCTCACTTCGCGACCGTCGTGCAACAGAACGAACCGGAGACAACCAGTGAGACTGGCAGACAAGGTCGCGATCCTGACGGGCGCCGCAAGCGGCATCGGCGAGGCGGTCGCACAACGCTATCTGGACGAGGGCGCGCGCTGCGTGCTGGTGGACCTGAAGCCTGCGAGCGGCTCGCTCGCACGGCTGATCGAGGCCAGCCCCGGCCGCGCGGTGGCCGTCACGGCCGACGTCACGCGCCGCGACGACATCGCGCGGATCGTCGCGACGGCGGTCGAGCGCTTCGGCGGCGTCGACATCCTGTTCAACAACGCGGCGCTGTTCGACATGCGCCCGATCCTCGACGAATCGTGGGACGTGTTCGACCGGCTGTTCTCGGTCAACGTGAAAGGGCTGTTCTTCCTGATGCAGGCCGTCGCGCAGCGAATGGTCGAGCAGGGGCGCGGCGGCAAGATCGTCAACATGTCGTCGCAGGCCGGCCGTCGCGGCGAGGCGCTCGTGTCGCACTACTGCGCGACCAAGGCCGCGGTGATCAGCTATACGCAGTCGGCCGCGCTCGCGCTCGCGCCGCACCGGATCAACGTGAACGGCATCGCGCCGGGCGTCGTCGACACGCCGATGTGGGAGCAGGTCGATGCGCTGTTCGCGCGTTACGAGAACCGGCCGCTCGGCGAGAAGAAGCGGCTCGTGGGCGAAGCCGTGCCGCTCGGCCGCATGGGCGTGCCGGGCGACCTGACGGGCGCCGCGCTGTTCCTCGCGTCGTCCGACGCCGACTACATCACCGCCCAGACGTTGAACGTCGACGGCGGCAACTGGATGAGCTGACATGCCGCCGCTCGCATGCGCAACCCGGGCGGATTCGCTGCACGCGGCCGCCGCCGCACGAGGACACGCCTGATGGCCGAGATCGTCGTCGCCGGCGAGCTGCTGGCCGAATTCGTCGCCGCCGAGCGCGGCCAGGGCTTCGATACGCCGGGCCTGTTCGCCGGACCGTTCCCGAGCGGCGCGCCGGCGATCTTCGCCGATCAGGCCGCCCGGCTCGGCGCGCGCGTCGCGTATGCGGGCTGCGTCGGACGCGACGCGTTCGGCGACGCGATCGTCGCGCGGCTCGCACGCGACGGCGTCGACGTCGCGCGCATCCGCCGCGTCGCCCGTCCGACCGGCACCGCGTTCGTTGCGTATCGCGACGACGGCTCGCGCAGTTTCGTCTTCACGTTGTCGACCAGTGCGGCTGCGTGCGTGGATGCGTCCGACGTCGACACCGCGATGTTCGACGGCTGCCGCTATTTCCACGTGATGGGCTCGTCGCTGACGAGCGAATCGGCGATCGCGGCGGTGCAGCGCGGCGTGATCGAGGCCGCGCGCGCCGGCGCGAAGGTGTCGTTCGATCCGAACGTGCGGCCCGAGATGCTGAGTTTTCGGCCGATGCGCGCGGCGCTCGACGAGATGCTCGCCGCGTGCCACCTGTTCCTGCCGAGCGAAGTCGACCTGCCGTTCTTCTGCGGGCCGCAGCCGGCCGAGCGCGCGATCGCGGGCCTGCTCGCGACGCATCCGCTGCTCGAGCGCGTCGTGCTCAAACGCGGCGCGCAAGGCAGCGTCGCGTTCGATCGCGCGCACCGGGCGCAGGCGCCGGCGTTCCCGGTCGACGAAGTCGATCCGACCGGTGCCGGCGACTGTTTCGGCGGCACGCTGGTCGCGAGCCTCGTCGCGGGCCTGCCGATCGATGTCGCGTTGCGCCGCGCGAACGCGGCGGGCGCGATCGCGGTCACGCGGCGCGGCCCGATGGAAGGCAACAGCAGCGCGGCCGAGATCGACCGTTTCCTGACCGAACGAGGTATCGCATGTCCGGCCTGACGACCGTTGCCGAGCGCACGCGCACTGCGCACGCGGACACCGTGCTGCGGATGATCTTCGACGCGAACCGCGCGGACGCGCAGCGCGGCATCTATTCGATCTGCAGCGCGCACCGGCTCGTGCTGGAGGCCGCGTGCGAAACCGCGCGTACCGACGGCTCGCCGCTGCTGATCGAGGCGACCTGCAATCAAGTGAACCATCTCGGCGGCTATACGGGCATGACGCCTGCCGATTTTCGCCGCGACGTCGATGCGATCGCCGCGCGCTGCGGGCTCGCGCCGTCGGCGCTCGTGCTCGGCGGCGACCATCTCGGCCCCAACCCGTGGCGGCATCGCCGCGCGGCCGACGCGATGCGCGAGGCCGGGGCGATGGTCGCCGCGTATGTCGAAGCCGGGTTCGAGAAGATCCATCTCGATGCGAGCATGGCGTGCGCGGACGATCCGGCGCGGCTCGACGATCGCACGATCGCCGCGCGTGCGGCCGAGCTGTGCCGCGTCGCGGAAGACGCGGCGGCGCGCGCCGGCGTCGCGCCCGTCTACGTGATCGGCACCGAGGTGCCGACGCCGGGCGGCGAGGTGAGCGACGAGGCGAGCGACGACGCGATCGCGCGGATCGCGGTCACGCGCAGCGACAGCGTCGCGGCGACGCTCGACGCGCACCGCCGCGCGTTCTCGGCGGCCGGGCTCGACGACGCGTGGACGCGCGTCGTCGCGATCGTCGCGCAGCCGGGCGTGGACTTCGACGATCGCCACGTGCTCGACTACGACAGCGCCAAGGCAGCGTCATTGGGCGCGAGTATCCTGCAGACGCCGCGCCTCGTGTTCGAAGCGCATTCGACCGATTACCAGACCGAGGCCGCGCTCGCCGCGCTGGTGCGCGACCACTTCGCGGTGCTGAAGGTCGGCCCCGCGCTGACGTTCGCGCTGCGCGAGGCGCTGTTCGCGCTGACGTTCATCGAGGACGCGCTGATCGACGACGTCGCGCAGCGCTCGCGGTTGCGCGACGTCGTCGATGCGGCGATGCGCGCGCAGCCCGAGCACTGGGCGCCGTACTACCGCGGCGACGAGACCGCGCAGCGGCTCGCGCGCCAGTTCAGCTACAGCGACCGCATCCGCTATTACTGGCTGCAGCCGGCCGTCGCGGCCGCGGTCGAGCAACTGTTCGACAACCTCGCGCGGCAGCCGGTGCCGGAGACGCTCGTCGCGCAGTGGCTGCCGGACGTTTATGCGGCATGCCGCGCGGGCGGCCTCGCGAAGGCGCCGCGCGCATGGGTGCGCCACCGGATACGCGACGTGATCGCGCACTATGCGCGCGCGTGCGGCATGCAGCGGCCGGCATGACGGGCCGCGAAGGAAACGATGCAACACCGACGCAAGACCGACGACATTTCGAACAATCACAGCAACCATCTTGAGACAGCCCATGTCATGCGCAATTGAAATCCGGCTGCCAACGCTCGCCAGTGCGAGCGATG